>NZ_JAZKRK010000027.1:0-29244 GCF_036626455.1 Halodesulfurarchaeum sp.
CGTCGTGTGGATCGCGGTGGCCTCCCAGATCATCCCATCCAGATGGATCGGAATCTCCGGAATATCGCCCGAGCGCATGGCTTCTTCGAGGACGAGCATGATCTCTTGGGATCGCCCCACGGCAAAGGCTGGGATGAGGATCTTCCCGTCCTGCTCGACGGTCTCGTTGATGATCTCTTTGAGTTCTTCTTCGGCGTCGGCCTGGTCGGTCTGGTAATCGTTCCGCCCCCCGTAGGTCGACTCCATGACCAGGGTTTCGACCCGGGGAAAGTCGTTGATAGCACCATTGAACAGGCGCGTGTCCTCGTAATGAATGTCGCCCGAGAACGCGACGTTGTAGAGGCCGTCACCGATGTGGAAGTGTGCGACCGATGAGCCCAGGATGTGACCGGCGTTATGGAGGGTCAGCTTGATGTCCGGAGCGATGTCGGTCACGTCTCCGTATTCGAGTGGGATCGTGTGCTTGATCGCCTCTCGGACCATCTCTGATTGGTAGGGTGGCGTCCGCCCTTCCTTCGCCGCGACGTCGAGGTAGTCCAACGACAGGAGCCCCATCAGGTCTCGCGTGGGCTCCGTCGTATAAATCGGGCCGTCATAGCCATATTTGTAGAGGAGCGGCACGAGGGCTGAGTGATCGAGATGGGCGTGTGTCAGCACGACCGCGTCGATGTTGGATGGTCCTGCTCCGAGCGCCTCTGGGACCTGTAGGTACGGCACTTCGTCCGAGCCAGGTTTGTCCCCGGCGTCGACGAGAATGCGGGTTTCTGGCGTTGAGAGGATGAACGCAGCGCGTCCAACTTCTCGGGAACAACCGAGCGTGGTGATCCGCACCCACTCATCGTCGGACATCTCTTCGCGATGAATCTGGCGCCCGACTCGTTCGAGGATGTCTCGACGATCATCTCGTTCCTGTTTGAGGAAGTTCCGGACGTTCGAAACCGTCGAGGACTCGATCGGTGGTGTTCGAACGACTTCGGGTGTCCACCCTGATTCTTGGGCGATTTCCCGAAGCATACTCCCGTGCCGACCGATCACCAGGCCGGGTTTTGCGGCCTCGATGACGACCTCGCCGGTGTCCTGGTGGAAATCCAGATCCGTGACGCTGGCCTCATCGGGAATAACCGACAAAACGTCTTCTCTGGCCTGGTCCGGCCGGGAAAGCACTGCCGGGTCCGGCCGGACGGTGATCCGCTTGCGGAGCTGACTGGCCAAATCACGGATGAGGTCCCCGTTGCGGGCGAATCGCTTGGGGTCTCGGGTGTATACGACCAGTTCGGGGCCTTCGTATTTCACCTCGGTGATCGAGATATCGGCTGGGACTTCCTCGGTGATCGTCTCCTGAAGTTCGTCGAGTTGCCGGTCTACAGCACTCATAGTCGAATAATACGGGTTCGGTGTTCGGTCATAGCATCAGTTACAGGGTCCCGATCGACTGCTTTGCAGCCCCGGTCCATGTATTAAGGGGTGGAGGAACACGGACCGAGAGCCAAGCGGGAATCGACCGGAAGAACCCGCTTTAGCGACGTATTGACAGTCCTTGGTATAAAAGTCTTCCCAACGGCTCGATAGCCCGGCCGCCGAGGTCAGGTCATCGAGGCCAGGCGCGCGATGTAGACAAGACTGACCAGATGATCGGCGGTTTCGAAAGCCCCCATCGGTTCTTCAGGCCGCGCGTCTTGGAAGACCCGCACGTGGTCCCGGAGATCCTCGGCAACGCCGTCGCTCAGCCACCCGATGGAGACGTAATATTCGAGTGCCTCGAGCGTCCGGCGAGACCCGACCTGGTCGAGTGCGAACTGGAGCCATTCGAACAGTGTCAGTCGGGCCGCGTACTGCTCCGGAATGGATCCGAGATACGGGCGTTCCAGATCTGCCGGGTCTGTGCCGCCCTGGAGCAAGATGAGTTCCTTGAGTTGGGCTTTTGGAACTCCCGTACTGTCATCTTCCTGTGCAGCCAGGTCTCGTCTGAGTTCCTCGATGTCCTGGTTTCGGTCGCGTGCCTTCTCCTGGGCGGCCTGTCTGAGTTCCGTTGTGTTGTATTCCCGGGGATTGATCGTCATAATGGCCTCGTTGGGACTGTTATACACTGGTAATCGGAGTGCTCCCTTTAAACTATTGGGCACGAGTTCTCAGACCCAAGAATCGCCCGTCCAGTAGCGATGCCCCCAGAACGTGATGATCGCCCCGAGCGCGAACCCGGCCGCGTGGGAGAAGACGTTGGTAATGGTATCTCCGGCGAAGGGGTCCGCTGGAAAGAGACCTCCGAAAACGAGGAACATGGCCATCGTCACTCCATATCCAACGACCGCGATCATCCCAATTGCTGGCCACCGGACTGCCGAGAGTGACCCGTGTCGGAGCCTGACCCCGCTATCGAGGACGAGAATTATTGCCACGGCGCTGAGGAGGCCCCAGAATACGACTGGCGAGGGTGACCCGATTTGGGACAGGAGCCCGGTCAAAGCCAGGATGAGCATCGCCCCGCCGATGGAAATTGCGGCCCGGAGGTCCACCAACTCGCGGACAAACCCAACTGAAAGCCCGTACAGCAGTCCGAGGAGCGCGGCGATAACCGCAGATGCACCTCTGGAAGTGTAGGACAGACCGGGCTCGATGGCTCCGAAGCAGAGCAAACTCACCATCATCGTGAGCGGTGGCACGACCAGGAGAATCGTAAACATCGACAACCGAAACCACCAACGTTCCTGGAGCAGCCAGGCGAGGATGTAGCCCATCACGACGACAACCCCGTATCCAGTGAGGTTTTCCAGTAGGTGCAGACCGGAGTAATGCACGGTCCAGTGTCCGAAGAGGCCATGCAGGGTGGGTTCCTGACTACTGTAGGTTACCAGGGACTGAAACGGCCCGGGAGCCCCGACCTGGACGAACACGAGTAGCACCGGCACCCCAAGCAGTGCCAGGAGATCGACTGCCAGGACGAACCAGTCGTTCGAACGTGTTGCAATGTGCTTTGGCAGGGGCCCGCGGGTCACGATGGCGGAAAATCGACCTGGGGACCGCTTAAACGGCATGGGTGTCCGGTATTATCGGTATAGATAATAGGCCCCGTACATTCATATAGGGCCTTCTCAAAGACGGGAGTAGGCAGGCACCACACCGGTGCTTGCGACAAAACACATGACACGAAACATACTCGGGTCGGTAAAGGAACGCCTTCCCTCATCTGGGGAACATGGTCAGGTCGGTATCGGTACCCTGATCGTGTTCATTGCAATGGTCCTCGTCGCGGCCATTGCAGCGGGCGTGCTGATCAATACGGCAGGCTTCCTACAGAGTTCAGCCGAACAGACCGGTGAGGAGAGTGCAGACCAGGTCACGAACACGATGCAAGTCCCCACGAAGACAGGGTTAGTCGAGTATTCGGGGACACAAAGTGACCAGACGATCATCTTCAATACGTCAGCGGATAATCGATATGCGATAGATTCGGGAAGTACGGTCGTGGCAAATTATACAGACATAAATGATACCGGAAATGGTGGTGAAGTCCTCCTGGATGGTGCACTAGCTGTTCAGGACGGCGATACCCTCAGTGTCTCTGCAGAGTCTGGGACAGTGACTTTCGAGAACCAACGGACTGGGGCTGAGACATCCATCGACTCGACGGAAAATTTAGATATTGTGGGCAATGCCGACCTAAATGAGACCCTCCGTCTGGAACGTTCAGTCGATGATCCGGGTGTCGGTAGTTATACCCTTCAATCAGCTGGAGCTTACAATGTTACCGAAAACTATGGTGCCGATGGTGCCGATAGGCCTATGAAATTGGAAACTGGCCAAAACGCACAAGAGTATCTCCCACTTCGGGGGGCATCGGGTGATTCGGCCATAGTCAATCCGGGAGAAATTCTCACAGTCAACGCCTCCGGGACTATTTCAGCTGATGGTGACATGGGTGTGGAAGCCGACGATGACCTTCTGGTTGAACGGCCGTCAAGTACAGAAGTCACCGTGACGAACCAGCGGACTGGTGCGCAGCTAAGTTTCGACCCGTACAACACTGATATTAGTGCTGATGGTGATTTGGCCGTAACAACCGAAGATGATGAGACCCTCGCCTTAGATCTCTCAGGGCTACAGGACACTGCTTTTGAAGGCCAAGATAGTGTTCCCTCGGGAAATAATCACCTTCTCGTCAACGATGACTACGAATCCTCGACTTCCGGTACAGTCTCCGGAGTTGGCACAGTGCAACTGCTGACTATCAAGGGATCCGGCGCAGACCAGATCAATCTTGAAGAAACGACCATTGCAGTGACTGGTCCAAACGGTGCGAATACCCTTGTTTACAACGCAGAAGAGGCAGTCCAGGGCGATTCATTCACCGTGGAAGATGTCCAAGACAACGATGAATCGCTTCCGGTTATGACTGGCTCGGATCGCTTCAACATCGTTGTTGATCCGGGAACGTTAGAAACAGGCGAAACGATGACGCTCGAAATGACGACTGAGGCAGGCGCGACCTCGGAAGTTCGGATCAGCGTTCCGAACACCCTGAGTGGAGCAACTGCAGTCAGTCTCTAAGGCTTCGGTCCACACTTTGCGGGAGTAATTTTGTTTTTCTTGACAACGTAACCAACCGAAAAATCACAGTATCGCAAATGCGGTGTCATACTTTGCTTCGATACATTATGATACATTCAGGAAATTCCCTTCGAGCACCCAACCGCGAACGTGTAACACAGCAAAACGAGGTCATCCCCACCGATGAGAAGTAACACTCAGGTCGTGTCCGCAAATAACTCGCCTGTGACGAGTACCGAAACCGGCTTCGACCGACGCGGTCAGATCGGTGCCTCCACACTCATCATCTTGATCGCGGCGTTGATTGTCGCCGCGTCAACTGCTGGCGTTCTCATGAACGTCACTGGCTTTCTCCAGTCGGAGGCTGCTGTAACCGGGGATTCGGTCAGTGCCGATATCGACTCACCTGTCCGAGTTGCCGGTGTCACTGGTCGGGTGAACCAAAGCGCTGATCCACCCGCCCTGAATCGAACCCGAATCGTGGTGGCCCTCGATGGCTCTTCGCCAGTTAATATCAGTTCCTCGACAGTGAGAGTCGAAACAAAGGCAAGTAAGGATACGCTCGTCTATCGCGGGACTGGTCCGGACCAAGGGGTGAGCTTTGGGATTGCGGCCGTCGCCGATGAGAAAAACACCGCGCCGATCCTCACTGAGACGGGTGACCGATTTGCCGTCCTCGTCGACACACCACCCTTGGCTGTCGGGGATCAGGTTACGATTCGGTTGTCCCTCGAAACCGGGGCGACGAAGACCGTTCGATTTCGGGTCCCACCGCAAATCGACTCCGAGTCCGCAGTAATCCTGCAGTAATTGCGGCGAACCAACCGGAACGAAAGGCGGTTGGCAGTGCCGTGGATGGGTGTTACTTATAATTCCCCACGCCCTACTCCGGGTCAGTGCCATCTCTCTTCGGTCTCGAACGCGACGGAGACGTCGAGAAACTGATCGAGGTCCTCACCGCGAGTGACAACTCGACCGTTCGAGAGCGAGCCGCGGAGATCCTCGGTAACATCGATGAAACGGGCGATGATGGGGTCGAGGCTCTTATCGAAGTCGTGCAGGGTGACGAGAGTGAAGCCGTCCGAGCCGCAGCCATCGACGCGCTGACCTCTCTTGAAGCCATTAACGGCCTTCTTGAGGCCCTTGGGCGGGATATTCCACAGGACGCAGCCGAGTGGCGGAAAGCCGAAACGTTCGTGGAAGACCTCACGGCCTCGGCGCCGGAACTCCGGATGGCTGCAGCGAACGTCCTCGGGAGCCTGGAGAACGAGAATGCCGTGCAACCGCTGGTGAAGGCTTTGGAGGACCCCGAGCCGCGTGTTCGGGCGCGTGTGGCCCGTGCACTCGGCCGAATCGGTGACCCAAGCGCGGCAGGGGCGCTGGTCGATCACCTCCATGGCGAGCCCCTGCCAGTCCGTCGGGAAGTCGCAGACGCCCTGGGACATCTGGGGAACACACCTGCACTGGAGGGCTTGCTGTCGGTTGCAGGGGACGATAATGAAGCGATGCGGCGGGCAGTCGCGGCGTCGCTCGGTCGGTTTGGCAATTCAAAGCCCATCGATACGCTGGTCGATATGCTCGGTGATCAGAGCGATCTCGTCCGGCGAGCGGCGGTTTTCTCACTCATCGAGATCCTCTCGAATGTGGACGCTTCGAAAAGCGACGAACTCCGACAGACGGTGGTTGAACGCATGAGTGCGAGTGATGACCCGAGCATCGTCGATTCGCTGGCAGAAATCGTGGAGGAGGGAACACAACTCCATCAGCGACGCAATGCGGTTTGGATGCTCGGTCAGGTGGCCGGCGACCGGAGTGAAGGGCGGGCGATCGGGACGCTGATAGACGTGCTCGGAGACGAAGACCAACTCATCCAACAGTTCGCAGCGACGAGTCTCTCCGAGATCGGCGGGACACGTGTGGAAACCGAACTGCTCGACACGCTCGATTCAGCGTCTTCGAATGACGCAGTCGGAATGGCGGCGTTCACACTCGGGAAGATCGGCGGGGATCGTGCAAAGCAGAAACTGGAGCAGCTCGTTGACGACACCGAAAGCGACGAGGTGAGACAGTACGCTTTCTCGGCCCTCTCGAAACTCGAACGAAGTGGCCCGTCGGCGGCGGATTTTGACTTCTGAGTTATCCCAACAAATGTTATATACGGATCCCGAGAAGGAACAAGCCAGGATGACAGCAGTGGGTTGGGGAGGGCGCGGAGCGCACCTTGGGAAAGCTGGTGATCCATCGGAGGGTGGGCTATGAGCGAATCCGAGTACAAAATCGAGGATACGAAGGGGAAGTTTCTCCAGGCGGTCAAAGATGGCCGGCGCCTGAAAGACGCCGACTGGTCACCTGGCCGAATTATCCTCTCGAACAAACGGATCATCCTCGTCAGCAACGACGGCAAGCGAACCCTTCCGCTGTCGAAGGTCACCAGCCTGAGCGGTCGCTACGACGTGAACCAGACTGTTGCCTCGGTCTCGGATTACGTCAGCATTCGGCTCTCGAACGAGAGTGTTCTGTTACTCTCTCTTGGCTCGAACACTGAGTCCTTCGAGTTCAAACTCTTCGGCGCGATGCTTGACCAGGAGAAGGTCCAGGTCAAACACCCAGCCGTCGAGGGTGGGGTGATTCAGGACACGACCTACGAGCAGGCTCGAGTCAAAGTCAGCGACGACGAACGGGATTTGAACGTTGCCCTTTCTTCGGGCTCGTTCGTTCCGGTCGACCTGGACGACGTGGGTGGCGTCGAAGCCGATAACCAGGACGTGAACGGAACCTCACGCCCCATTCTGAAGGTTGAACACGCCCAGGAAGCGACGAGTGTTCAGACGTACTTTGCTGGGGAGTCCCACGCGATGGCCGTCCTGGAGTCATTGTTCAAACGGGGCGTCGAACAGAGCAAGGGTTCGGTCGACCTCTCCGAAATCGAGAAGCGCGTGTTGATGGGGTTGTACTCGGGGGTTTCGCCCTTTGAAATCCCGGATTTCCTCGGGATGGAGATCGACGAGGTCGAGGATATCTTCGAACGGTTGATCGAGTTGGACATTCTCGAAGAGGTTCGGACCCGAAAGGAAGTCACGATGAAGACCCGCGGGCGGAACATCGCGAGTGAAGTGATCAACGAGGAGTAATCATAGGTTGACTTCTTCGAGGTGTTCGCCCACGGCCAGTTTTCCGGTCGAGGTGAGCTGCCACCTGGATTGAGCCTCGGTGAGGAGCCCCTTCTCGACCAGTTTTTGGAGCAAGGTCGAGACTTGACTGGCGTCGACCCCGAGCATCCCGGCGAGACTCCCTTTGGTCGCACCGGAGTAGAGCCCGACAAGTGCTTCGACATCCATGTCCCGGAGCGAGATGTCTTCCAGTTCCGTTTTGAGTTGGCTGTATTCGATCCGGAGGAATCGTCCCAACACGTTCATCTTGCGCTCCGGTTGGAGGGCGATTTCGCTGGTGACGATCCCACTGCTATCGGCGTGTCTGACAGAGAGGACGGGTCGGCTTGATCCGAAAACATCCCGGGTGATACGCTCGAATCCTGAAACCGTCGAGACTTCGATCGAAAACGGGTCCTCGGTCTTGAACTTAACTGCGGCCGGACTCACATAGAGGGCCCCCTTCTCGAATGTTTCGTCTGTGATCCGACCCCCGACCTTCGCGGGATGTTTGATAGCCACTGTCGTTTTGTTGAGAATTCCTTTGAAGAGGAGATCGGTAAAGCGTTCGACCGTATCATCAGCGCCTTCGATGAGCGCAACGCGTTTTGATTGGCCGTCCTCGTACGCGACACTCACCGTGTCCTCGAAAAAGGCTCGCAACTCCTTTGGGGCGCTCCCATACGCGATGTCGAAAACGTCCCCGATGGGGACTGAAATCCGATCGTCAGGAGTCACGAGGACCACCTGCTGCCGGTTCATCAACACTCGACTGCGAACGGGTTCAGCGTAACTCCCGGTATCAGGGATCACATCCGTGACGAAGTCCGCGACGACGGAATCTGCCATAGACTATGGTACTGAAACGGTTGTAAGGGGGCGACTTAGGTTACTCGGATTCAGTCAAGCGATAGATCCGCAGGCGGGGATCGACTGCTTCGAACCGATCTTTGATGTCCGGAGGCAGTGTCTCAGTTTGCCCGAGTACGAGGTAGCCCCCCGTTCGGAGGGATCGACTGACCGTCTCGAGGATCGGCCGTTTATATTCGGTGTCGAGATAGATGCAGACGTTTCGGCACAGGACCAGGTCGAAGCCGTCTTTTGCATCGCCGGTGATCAAATCGTGGCGTTTGAAGGACACCAGGTCCGACGCGGACTGCCCGATAGATATTTGATCCCCATTGCTTTTCACGAACTGGTCCGGGGAGTCGAGAAACGACAGTTGCTCGTCGAGGTCCGTCGTTCGGCTACTCATATAGACGCCCTGCCGGGCCCGATCAAGCGCGTTTTCATCGATATCTGTGCCGAGGATGTCGACAGATCTGGACGAAAGGCCACTATCGAGAGCCAACATGGCCAGGGAGTACGGCTCCCGGCCATCGGCACAGGCGGCACTCCAGATGTCCAGGGACCGTGACCCGGCGTCGAGTTCCCGAAGCACGTCCTTGAGAGCCGTCCAGACTTTCTCATCCCTGAAGAAACTCGTGACATTGACCGAAAGCGTATCTAGCAGTTCGGCTCGTTCGCTGGTGCTGTCTCTGAGTAGGGCGCGGTACTCGCCGTAATTCTGTACGTCGGTTCGGCGCATCCGTGCCGAGATCCGACGGTCGAGATAGGACTCTTCGTAGTAACTCGAGGCGAAACTGGTCTCCGATTCGATGTAGGTCAGGAGGTCGTCAAAGTCACTCATAGTTCTGTCGGGGCCGCATCGACACGTTGGATGTGCATGGTTCCGGTCCTCGGCTGAAAGGTCACCGAGCGCCCGGAATTCCCGCCGGTGTCATCCCCAGCGAGTTCGATACCCTGGCGATCCAGCACTTGGTTGGTCTCAGCCACGTTCTTATCACCGACCGGCTCGCCGCTGTCGAGGTTGAGCATTGAACTCCCCCCAGCAATCTTCGCGGTCAGCTTGTTCGGATCGGCACCGAGTGCTGTCAGCTCGGCTTTCATCGTTTGTATCCCACTGTCCACGTATTTCGCTTTCGAGAGACCGTCTTCCGGGGCCGCCGGCAACATCGCGTGCAGGAGGCCAGCGACGCCGTCACCGTCGTGGACACCGATCGCAACACAGGATCCGAGTCCGCTCGTGACCAACGGGGTTCCGGTGTCTGTAACCGCCATGTCCGCGACGCCGACCCGAATTCGTTGCTCACCGGCTCGGCCCATCGACTCATACACGCTCCACGGTCGAGACATCCAGATCCTCGTCCAATCCCGAGACAACCTTTCGGAAGCCGTCCGCTTCGGGGAAGGCAAAGAGCCGGCAGTTCAATGGGTCCCCCGCGGTGATCGTGACGTCAAAGACGTAGGCAAACTCCTGGCTCCGGGCCAGTTGCACGGCCACGGACTCGAGAACGGCATGGCCCATGTCGTCGACGAAGTCCGGGACAGAATGATCGATGGTGGTATCGAGCGCGTTTGCCCAGCCATCGATGAAGCCACTGGCTGTGATGTTTCCGATCTCCTCGATCGCACTTTGTTGCATGGCATCGCCAGTGGCCCCGGCCGGGAGCAATGCATCCGTGACGGTGGCTACACTATCGGATTTGAACATCACTGCGAGATAACCATCAATGGCGCCACCGAATTCGAAGATTGTCCCTGCGTACTCGGATTCGTCGATCGCCCGAGCGACGTTTTTGATGGGGACGAAGTCCAGATGAGTCACGGCGACGTCCGTTTCGATGCCGGTCATCATTTCGAGGTTGGTCGCGACGGTTTCGGCCCCCGCAGCTGTGAGACTGATGAACGTCGAGAGTTCACGGATCGAAACTCCCGTGTCCGTTGACTCGTCACCGGATTTCTGAAGCATCGCCAGGAAACTTTCCGGCTCGGGGAGGAGGTAGAATCGACACACGTTGTCCCCTTCATCGACCGCAATTTCACTTTCAAAAACGAATGAGAAGTCCGCAAGTTCGTCCGAGGGGATTTGGTGAGCCGGGTTCTCGACTGTCGTCGGCGTCGAAATGTCGATCGTTTCAGAAAGTTGCTCGGCCCACCCATCGACGAAACTACTCGTCATGATGTTCGCCACTTCGTTGAGGTAAGCCGAATTCGGCTCTTGGCCGGGCTCTGAGAGCTCGTCGAGGACGTGGTCCGCACTGGATTCGTCGAACACGAGCAACGCGTTGCCTTCCAGTCCGCCATCAAAGTCGATGGCCACGGCAGTTTCGACGTCCCTGAAGAGCGAGTCGATCGAATCGATTGGCGTGAAGTTGATTTTCGTCGATTTGACGAACGTGTCACTGTCGGTCAGCATCGACAGCGCGTCGGCGGCCTGGGTAGCGCCGGCGGTCCCGATTCGGTTGAACGTTTCGAGGGAGGCCAGATCAACCCGCATGTTCGATCGAATTGATGAGTTCTACGAATTCCTCGATGTTCGGGAACGTGTAAATCGTCGCTTCCACGTTCACGTCTGGTGCCTTGAGCGTCGAATCGAAGAGGAGGGCGATTTCGTGGCCCCCCGATTCCACGCTATGCTCCACGATGGTGTCCCCTTCGGCCCGAAGGAGTTGGGGCGTCGAAATGTCGATTGTCCGCCCAAGGACGTTCGCCCAACCGTCGATAAACCCGCTTGTCATGATGTTACCAACCTCCTTGATCGCGGATCGTTCCATTTCCGAGTAGCCCGGTTCGTCATCCCCCGTGCCGCCGACCATTGTGTGAGCAAGTGTCTTTGCACTCCCGTCGTCGAAGAGGATCAGGACCGTGCCATGGGGATGTTCCAAAAGCGGGACGTTGACACCGACGACCCGTTCTTTGCCGAGATGAGCACCTAAATCCTCGATGTCCAAGACGTTGATCTTCGTGATCTCCATCTCTGTTTCGACCCCGGTGAGTTGAGTGAGGTGCTCTGCGACCGTCTCTGCGCCCGCCTTCGCGAGGCGGTTAACATCTCTGAGTCGTCGAATGTCGATCATCGTTGACATAGTTACAAGGTCGCCACGTCGAGAATCGTCACGACGTCACCTTCACCAAGCACGGCCGCTCCGGAGAGACCAGGTATACCGCTGAGGATCCCCTCGAAGGGTTTGACGACGACTTCTTCTTGCCCACGAACCTCGTCACAGTGGATCGCGACCTGTCGTTCGGTGTCCCGGATCTTGACGAGCATTCCATCACCGTTTGTGGTCTCGGCCGGAACTTTGAGTGCATCGCCCAGTCGAACGAGTGGATACACCGTGTCGTCGTAGGTCACGACTTCCTCGCCGTCGACACGCTTGAGCGAGCGCATGCGACTGATTTCGTCGACGGTTTTGATCGGGATGCCGTACTCCTCGCCGCCGGATCTAACGAAAAGCACCTTTACGATGGCCACGGTGACCGGCAACGTCAACGTCACCGTCGTTCCCTCGCCTTCCGTACTTTTGACGGACACACTCCCGTCGAGTCGTGACACCGTATCGTTGACGACGTCCATGCCAACGCCCCGCCCGCTCACGTCGGTGACCTCGTCGGTGGTTGAAAAGCCGGAATGGAAGATCAGTTCGGCGATTTCTGCATCCGGTTTTTCCGCGGCTTCCGATTTCTCGAGAATCTCCTTTTCGACGGCCTTTTGCCTGACTGCATCGTGATCGACGCCGCGGCCATCGTCGATGACCTGGATTTTCACCCGATCACGCTCACGCTCAGCGCGAAGCGTGATCGACCCCGTCGGGTCTTTCTCGGCGGCCTCCCGCTCGCCGGGTGGCTCGATTCCGTGATCGACCGCGTTTCGCAAGATGTGCATCAGCGGATCGCTGATCTCGGTGAGGATGGTCCGATCGAGTTCGACGTCGTCTCCCTCGATGGTGAAATCGACCTGTTTGTCTTCTTCGCGGGCGAGATCACGGACCAGGCGTGGGAACTTCCCGACGATCTTCTTCATCGGGACCAGCCGCATGTCCATCACGGTGTCCTGGAGGTTCGACGTGATCTTATCGAGGTCGTCGAGCTCCTCCTCAGTCCGGCGGTCGTTCTCGTCGACGCTCCGGCGGAGTTTGATTCGGGTGGTGACGAGTTGCTCGACTAGGCCGTGAAGCTCGTCGAGTTGGTCGACGTCGACCCGAACTGATTGGATATCGCCGACGCTACTGCCTCCATTGTCAGGCGAGTCAGAGGTGTCGTCGTCCGTATCAGCGGATGCCGTATCCGTCTCTGAGGCCGCCGGCCCATTTTCTGATGCGTCTGACGGTGCTGATTCGTCACTTGAAGTGGCTGCCTGGTCGTCGTCTCCACGAAGTTCGCTGACGGTCACCTCGGCCACATTGCTGTGTTGAGCGATCTCGGAGCCGACGTCGCTTGCGTCAGTCGCCAAGGCCATGTCGAACCGGTCCTCGTATTCGCCATCTTCGATTGCGTCCCGATCGGGTTCAGACGTAACGATTTCGAAGGCCTCTTCGATATCTTCGAGCACGAACATCGCGTCGACACCCGGCATCTCCGTCTCGGCGATATCGACCGTTGCCTGGACCACTCGCTGGTCGCCGATATCGAAGGCGTCCCGGTCAAAATTGGCCGCTGAGACCCCTTCTCCCTCGGTGTTAGTGGATTCGTTTGATGATTCGTTGCCAGATTCGAGGACCTCCCGAAGGTTGGTGATGACCGGCCTGACGGTTTGGGAGACCTCCCCGTCGGTTTCGATTTCATCGAGACAGGCTTCGATCGCATCGATGCCCGCAAAGATGTGATCCATCCGGTCAGAGGTAACTTCGATCTCCCGGTCCCGCATTGCATCGAGGAGATCCTCGACGGCGTGGGCCAAGTCTGATGCATCTTCAAAGCCCATTGCCCCGAAGTTCCCCTTCAGGGTGTGGGCCGTGCGAAAGATCTGGTCCATTGCCGCTTCGTCCTCGGGTTTGCTCTCAAGCGTGAGCAACGCATTGTTCAGCTCGGTAACATGTTCTTCGCCCTCGCGGACGAATTCTTCGAGATAATCGTCCATCAGGTATTCACCCGTACTGTCCGGAGTATCCCGTCCACGAGGTCCTCGACAGGGAGCACCTCGTCGACACAGCCCGTTTCGATCGCGCGGCCAGGAATTCCGAAGACCGCGCTCGTCGCCTCGTTCTGGGCTAGAATCTGGCTGCCTATCCGGTCGATCGCTTTGACTCCTGCAGAGCCGTCCGAGCCCATCCCGGTCAGGACGACTCCCGTCACTGGATCAGTGATTGTTTCGGCGACGGATTGCATCGTGACGTCAATTGCCGGCCTGACCGAGTGGACAGGCTCGCTCTGCTCGAGTTTCACTCGGAGGCGGCCGCTCCTGTAGTTGCTGACGATCATGTGGTAATCGCCTTTCGCGATTAATGCTTCCCCCCCGCCGATTCGAGCCCCATCTTCAGCTTCTCGAACGGAATACGCGGAATTGGCGTCTAGCCGCTTCGCGAACCGGCCGGTGAACTGATCGGGCATATGCTGGACAACCAGTATTCTGAAATCAGGTGCCCGTGGGAGTCCCTCCAGGATCGATTCGACCACGTTCGGTCCACCAGTTGATGCTCCGATCACCAGCGTCGGCGTCTCGGCGTACTCCTCGTCGTGTGTATCCCGGCTTGACTCGATACTAGAGATCTGCTGGGCGGACGGATCGGACCCGGCGACCGACTTTACCGTCTCGACCAGCGCCTCGCCGTGGGCCGAGAGGTCCGTGGAGATAGTCCCACTGGGTTTGGCGAAGAAATCGACGGCCCCGTTGTCAAGTGCGTCGAGCGTCGAGTCCGCGCCCTCGGTCGTCAACGCCGAGAGCATCATGATCGGGACCGGGTGCCGATTCATAATTTTCTCGACGGCTTCGATTCCGTTCATTTCGGGCATCTCGACGTCCATCGTAACGACGTCCGGGTCGTGCTCGACGACCTGGGTTACGGCTTCACGTCCGTTTGAAGCCTGCGCGACGACGTTGATCCCGGCATCTTCGAGAATGTCGGTGATGACGGTACGCATGAAATGCGAGTCGTCGACCACCAAAATGCGCGTCATTTATGCGAGTACGTCCTCAATGGCGTCCATCACACTGGGTTTCTGGAACGGTTTGGTGATGTAGCCGTCAGCGCCGGCTTTGACCGCCTTTTTCATCTTTTCCTCCTGCCCGATGGACGTGCACATGATGACGTGGGCCCCGGAATCGCCGTTTTTGATCTCGGCAGTCGCCTCGATTCCGTCTCGAATCGGCATCACGATGTCCATCATAACCAGATCAGGCAGGTAGTCCTTGTACATCTCGACGGCCTCGACGCCGTTTTCAGCTTCGTCAACGATTTCAAATTCGTCTGCGAGTATCTCGCGGAGTAGATTTCGCATGAACTCCGAATCGTCGACGAGAAGCACGTCCTGTGCCATACGTAATCCCAGCTAGCACGAGGTGATATATAAACCCACCTTGCTCGTTATCAGACCTGATTGTTCGCCGCCGCTTCTTTCGCGACAGTGACCGCATCGATCAGCTGGCTGATGTCGAGCCAGAGGACGAGATCAACGTCTTCGGGAATGCCATCGTCGTCGACCTCGCCGATGTACTTTCGCAGGACGCCTTTGACGAGTTTGGCTTCGATAGCACTCGTTTCGATGCCCGTGAGGTCACCGTTCTGGTCGACTTGCGGGGTTGGATAGGAGGCAACCTCCTGCACGTCGTCGACCCTGATGCCGATCTTCTGTTTGTCGTCGTCGCGATCCAGAACGAGAATACTGTCTGCGGCCCCTCCCGAACCCACGGCGAGGAACTCCGTCGGATTCACGACCGCGGTCGTTTCGCCGCGGAGGTCCATGACCCCCTCGACTGCGTCTGGGGCCCGTGGGACTCTGGTGATCTGTTTTGTCTCGACGATGCTGTCGACGGAGTCGATATCCATTGCGCACCGCTCTTCGCCGAGCGTGAATTCGACGACTTCGGCCGCGATGTCTGCCTGTGTCCCTTCTTCTCCCGTCTCGGCCGGGATTGTCGAATCTGTGTCGGGTGCGTTCATCGGTCTTGTCTGAATCGGCGGTTGCACCCGGTATAATAGTTTCGTGGCCAGTATCAGAATCGAAATTAGCGTTTCGTGCCTCGCGGGAATACGAGTCCGTCGTGATCTCTGATGACCGAAAGCAAATCAGCGATCGAATCTTCCGGCGAGAGGTCGTGTTTTTCCAGGTACGCGATCATCCCTACGACGGGAAACCTGACTCGGATGTTTGACTCCGCGAGCAGGATGCCGAGCGTGTCTTCGACGGCTGTCCCGTCTCCAACCTGCTGAGCGTACCACATCAGGAGCCCATCGAAGGCCATCCCGATGTCGTCGGAGGCCAACTGCTGGTGACTGATGTCATCGCCAGTTTTGGCCGCCAGTCGGTAGGCGTATTGACTATCGGTTCGCCGCAAATTTGCCGAAATCCACCGTTTGACATCGCTCCCCCGGAGTTCGATTTGGTCGGTGGGCTCGGATTCTTGAGACGGTTCTGCGGACTGAATGGCACTCGAGTCAGCGGCCGTCGGCCCGGACACGTCATGTTCGGCTTCGAAATTCTCCAGTGAATCGTCTGTGTCCTCGACCTGCGGGCGGCCCTCGGCGCCGATGACGAAGCGAGTTTCGTCTAATTCCTCAACCTTCTCTTCCTCGGTGATGTCGAGGTCTTCGGGGTTGAGGACGGAGCCATCCGACAACTCCTCCCGATCCCGGGGCGAATCCATTCGTCAATTTAGACGAGTTCCAGGTATAAATCCTCCTCGGGAACGAGTCCGCGCCGCTGGGCCCGAAACCGGGTTCGAAGGCACCGGCTTTCCCGCTTCTTGAGACAGTTCGTCGGGCGATTTAAGTGTCTTATCGTCTCATACCTCTGTATGACGAACATTCGAGGTGGTGGTACTCGTGAATGAGGAATCTGTCGTCGTCCGTGACGGGGTCACGGTAACGAAGTCGTTCTCGGTGAGCGAGTTCCCCGTCCCAGCCGTTACGTTCGCGGTTGCATCAACTCGGGACGAACCGGTCGACCTTCGGATCACCGATACGATTCCGGAGGGGTTTGGTGTCGAACAGATCGGGTTTCATCCCGACTACGGGAGCGACCACTGGACCGCCACCGGCGAGGGCGGGGTCCGATTCGACCGGACTGTTGACGCCAGAGAGGAGTTCACAACTGTCTACGGGGTCCGGATGAGCGAGGAAGACGAACCGACAGTGTTCCTGGACAACCCAACTGTCGAGGTCAACCCGAGGGACTCTGTGGAAGCGGACTCGGAGGTTGTTCCCGAAGAGTCCTCGTCGGTCGTCCGAGAGCTGGCCCGTGGGGACCGGGAGACCGTCCCAGGGCTCGAAGAAACAGTGGACGACACGGAGCCAGCGACCGTGGAAACTGAAGACATTCCGACGACGGCTGAGGCCGAGATGGAAGAACCAGTCGACGAAGGACTGGACGCGGATATCAACGACTCCGAGTCGGAAGCAGTTCCGACCCAAGAGTCGGAGTCAGATGCTCCTCTCGATGCTGGTACGGAGGAATTGGCAGACGAAATCGAAGCCTCGAGTGAGCCATGGGAAACTGAGGAGTCCTCGACTGACTCTGGGGTCGACCTTCTGGACTCGGACGCGGGTACGAAAGAAGAGTCGAGTAAAGAGAGTGAATCGGCAGTGGAAGACGTGGAAATGGAAGAGACCAAGGCCGAGATCGGGGACCCCTCGGAGGGAGCGGGTGACGTGCTTTCGACAGCCCGATCCGAATCCCAAGCGGAGTCGGAGGAAACCCAAGCGGAGACGTCAGACATGAGTGCTGAATCCGAAGGGACCGAAGGCTTGGACGAATCCGAGGAGCGCGAATCATTGATGGAAACGGAGGAGGCGGAACCATCGACAGCAACTGGGGATCCCGAATCACTGATGGAAACGGAGGAGGTGGAACCATCGACAGAAACTGGAGCGCCTGAACCACTGACGGAAACGGAGGACACCGAACCACCGCTTGCTGCCGACGAACCCGAACCAGCATCCGAAACAGCTGCCGAAGAACCGTCCACAAAACCAGCTACTGCGATCGAGTCGACAACTGACACTGCTATGGAACCTGAGACAGAGACTGAATCCATTGTTACCGCATTCGCCGAAGAGATCGAAGCCGGAACTATTGACGAGGCGACCCTGTCGGTGATCCGCGAGGCTCTCGTTGTGGATCGGCCGAGTGACCAGGTCCGAATCAAACACCTCCAGTCGCGAGTTTCGGATTTGGAGGCCTATTCGGACGCCCTCGAATCGTTCCTCGACGAAACAGGTGGGGGCCAGGAGCGGCTCAAAGACCTGGAATCGAACGTCGAGCGCTTCGATGCCGAACTGGGCCGGATCGATGAACGCCTCGGAGCGGCGGCCGCTGACCGAGAGACGATGAACGAACACCTCGAATCTCTCGAAGACACGGTCGAGGCGATAGCGGGCGTGGCCGAAAAGATCGAACGCCTTCAGGGCGATCTCGATGCCGTCGAGGAACGGGTCGAAGACGTCGAGTCGGTCCGGCTTGAACTCCAGGATCTGGAGTCACAGCTCGACTCCATTCAGAATGACCTACAGGATGTCACTGAATGGCGAGACCAGCTGTCCGACGTGTTCGGCTGAACAGCGCCGGAATTCGTTTTATAGGAGATCAACTGATTCGAGATATTCCCGAGCCACGACTCGCGGGTGTCGCTTGCCGATGTCGACTTGTCTGACGAGTCGCCGGATTTCCGAAACCTCTCCGAATGTCGGACCGATCCGATCGAGAACGTCCATCACATCCGGATTCGATTCGAGGACGTCGTTTCGAACGAGCGGGCCCGGATTGTAGATCGGGAAGAACTGCTGCTTATCGGTCAACTCCTCCAGGTCGTGAATGTCGATGAGCGCATCTACTGTGAGACCCATCGTGACATCGATGGTCGACCGACCGATCATTTCGTATCGCTCCTCGGATGAGCCGATGGTTTCTGTCCGATTCCAGACGGCGTCCGCGGACTCCGAATTAAAGTCGTGGGATTCGATCAGACCCCTCCAGCCGTCATCACGGTCCCGGAAGTCGGGACCCACGACGGCTGTGAGGTCGGCGCCAGATTCGTTTGCGTAGGTCGCCAGCTCGTCCAAGGATCGGACTCCCGTCTCTTCTGTCCAGACCCTGGGTGCGAGAATACAGTAGGTGTTGTTGTGCTGTGCCCGTCGACCATAGGTGAACTCGTACTGTGATTCGATGCCTCGCTTAGCTGATTCGTACAGTCGATCCGGCTCGGTGATGGACTCGGACTGATTCAAAAACTGCCCGTGAATCGTGCCCGTGTACTCCCAGTACATGTCGAGTTCACCGTTTCGAAGTTTGCCGAAGGTTTCCTCGGTCACGCCGGAGCCGACTTTGTCGACTGGAGAGAGGTCGGTGTGGGCCTCAAACATCTCGTAGGCGAGATACGCGAGAATCTTGTTCGACGTGAACGGCTTGGACCCGATGACGACCGGTTGGGTCTCGGCCTGAGCCACGCTGGTCCGGCTTTTCGAATCGAGGGTTCTCGTCCCGGAGCGGTTACGAAACTCGTAGGCTGCGAGTTGTTCCTCGAGAACCGTTGCCTGGGCCGAGAGCGTTTTCACGTCGTGACCGATCGTCGCAAACTCACCTTCCTGGGATTCCATCGCATCAACCACGCTATCGGTCTCACCGGTGGTTTGCTGGGCAAGATCGTACAGTTCGTCGGCCATTTGGGAGACCTGCTGGGCCGCCTCGGCCTGTTCTGCGGTCGCGTCGTTGATCTCTTGAACGCCCACGTTCGTCTCCGTTGCCTGATCGGCGATCGTTTCCAGTGAATTGAGTGCGCCCTCGACGGTTTCGATCCCGCTCGAGACGTTATCCGCGGTCGACTCGAGTTCATCGGCGGTGTCTTCGGCGTGGCAATGGACATCCGAAAGCAAGTCGCCGATTTCGTCGGTCGCCTCTTGTGTCTCCTCGGCAAGTGACTTGATCTCCTCTGCAACGACGGCGAACCCATCACCTGCCTCGCCGGCCCGTGCGGCCTCGATCGAAGCGTTGAGTGCCAGGAGATTGGTCTGGTTTGCAATGTCGGCGATGAAATCCACGACCTCGTCGATTTCAGCCGTTTGATCCGTCAGGTGGGTGGCGGTTTCTCGTGCTTCGGAGACGCCGGTTTCGATCCGGTCGAGCTCCTCAACAGCCCGTTCGGCTGCTTTGCCCCCTTCCCGGCCTCTGTCGGCCATCTCTTCGGATTGCTCGGCCACGTCATCAGCCGTGGCGGTCACTTCCTCAATCGTCGCGGAAACGTTTGCCATCTCCGACGACACTGACTCCACATGAGTTTCCTGGTCGTCGGTTGCCTCGCTGATCGTTTCGGTCGACTGCCTGACGACCTGGGATTCCTGTCTCACGTCCTCGATTCCACATGTAGCCTCTTGGCTCGTTTCGGTCACGTCGTCGGCGAACCGATCGACGGTGGCAAACGTGTGTTCGAGCGATTCGACGACCTCGTTGAGTAATCCGACTGTGTGGGCGAGTTGTGGATCGTCCGGAGAGGCATCGGCGCGGGCCGTGAAATCACCCGCGGCCGCGTGCTCTAAGACGGTTTGTATCTCATTGATTGCCGCTTTCGTCTCCGTGTCTGAACGATCAGTACGCTCGACACTCTCGCTGTCTGCCGGTGAAGTAAAGCTATTCATGCGTTAATCGCCTTCTGGCTGTGGCGGTCGTCATCGACTGTATGTCGTTGTCCCGTGTTCCGTCCATCCATATTAGTCCAATGCTGTGAAATCGATCCAGACGACGAAGCGATCGTCGTGACGAATCACCCCGTGAGTGCTCTCGGAAGCCGTCGAATCGTCGAGATCCCCGTCGGAAACTTCGACCACCTGATGCACGTCATCGATCAGGAGGCCGGTCCCGTCGATGGTGGAGAGCACGATGATCCCCCGACCTGTGGCGGACGCATCGAGATCGAGTGACACTTTTTGGGTCGACGATTGTCGTCGTCTCACCTCGAAGATCGACAACCCCGACGATGTGGTCGTCTGCATTGGGGTCGGGTGTGATTTCTTCGTTCGCGTCGACGATTTCCTCGACATGTGAGATGTCGATACAGTAACGCCCGTCTCCCAATGAGAATTTGAGAACATTTAAGATTTGGCCCTTCATTATCATTTCTCTCATTTTAAACCAGATTAAGGGGTAGGGGTTCGGTCTCGTGAGGGCTTTTTCCTCATCAATTGTCGGTACTCTTTTCTCGCATCCGGGTATTTTCATAGTTGATGGACCCGGCGTCGGTCTTGCGTGTCCTTGGGAACAAGTACAACGCCGAGATACTCCGTGCAACCCACACGCCAATGTCCGCTCAGGAGCTTTCCGACGAGCTGGATATTCCGATCGCGACTTCCTATCGCCGGATCGAAGAACTCCTCGATCACGATCTGCTGGCCCTCGAGGGTCAGGAGTTCTCCGCGGAAGGCCGACGAACCAAGGTGTACCGACGGAAAATCGACGAAATCGAGATCGCGTTCGGTACCGACGAGTTCGAGGTGGATTTCAAACGCCGGACCGAAGCCAAGAACAACCTGGTTGACGTCTGGTCTGACCTCAGGAACGAACCCTAATTATTGAACGCTATAATCGGCGGCAAAATTTTAAATAGCCTGTTTGGTCAGGTACGCATAGAACAGTTTCAATGCAACTCATCGTAGTCCTCTACGGCGTCTTCAGTACGACGTTGGCTGTGGCGGGTCTCTCGGTCGTCGCACTCGCCCTGCGGGCCTATTCTGAGACTCAACGGCCGACGATGCTTCATCTCTCACTGGGCTTTGTGTTGATCGTCGCGGCCGCTATCGGGACGACGCTTAGTGCGTTTATCCTCGATTTCAGCCATGCAAAAAGTCTACTCACAGTCAACTATGCGATCTCGACGTCGGGCTATTTGTTCGTGGTTTACAGCATCGTGGCCCGAAGCTAAGAACCCGGCTTGTTCGGTTCGAGAGTTACCCACCGAACCAGGACCGAACTTGATGCAGCATTCGTTCGCCGTTCCCCATCACTGCGGGACTCTCATTCAATCCGGCCTCTTCGATGAGCGTTTCCAGTGGCACTTCCATGACCGGCCCTGGCTGCGCGTCGTCCGGAAGGGCATTGCCGCTTTTCGGGTCGACCCATTCAAATCCGGCTTCCGTGTCCGGGGCGTTTTCATCAAATCCGAGGTCCGTCTCTAAGGTTGTAGCGAGTCGCTTGTATGCCACTGTGGCGGGGGCCGATTCGGCATCGAACACGACTGGCATGCCTTTTCTGACGCTCTCTTTGACGTGCTGGTCAGCCGGGATGCTGACGGTTACGGCTCCAGTCGTCCCAAGGGCGGTTGCGACTCCTTCGATGTCGTCGAGCGATCCCTCGCCCGTGCCAGTGAACACTGCGCCGACGACGGGGACGGCTAACCGGTCGACGAGTTCCCCGGT
The DNA here is from genome assembly GCF_036626455.1 of Halodesulfurarchaeum sp. Taxonomy (NCBI): domain Archaea; kingdom Methanobacteriati; phylum Methanobacteriota; class Halobacteria; order Halobacteriales; family Halobacteriaceae; genus Halodesulfurarchaeum; species Halodesulfurarchaeum sp. The sequence continues at coordinate 22,097 of NZ_JAZKRK010000027.1, forward strand.
TTTCGACGCGTCCGTCAGCGCCGGAAGTTCGGCTGTCGTGACGAGCAAGACGCCGTCTGCGGCTTGCAACGTGACCGCAATGTCTTGGCTGAGCCCGGCTCCGGCGTCAAGAATGACGAGGTCAAACCGTTGTTTGAGTTCGGTTACGATCCCCTCGATTGGATCGGTCTCGGCGTCAGCAAAGTGGTCCAGGACGGTCGATCCCGGTGCGATAGTGAGGCCACCGGCTTCGTGAAGAGCTGCGTCGAGTGCGGCCCGGCCGCCAAGGACGTCGTGGATGGTGGCATTTGGCTGGGTAAGGCCCACCATTGCACCGAGATTGGCCATCCCAAGATCGAAATCGAGGACTGCTGCGGTGTATCCTGATTCGACGAATGCGGCGCCAAGATTTACCGCCGTCGTCGTCTTGCCGACGCCGCCCTTGCCGGAGGCAATTGCAAGGGCGTACCCCTCCTCAGCCGCGCCATCCATGCTGTCAGGTCCTTTCTGGGTTCCGTTCATAAGTATGGCTCTCCCGGCTTAGATCCCCAACAATGAGCCGACCAATTCCATTGTCATCGACCCGATGATGGCGCCCAGCCAGGTCAGTAAGACAAAGTGCATAAAGGAGTTCACTTTGTGGCCGCCGTCCACGACCCGGACGATAAGAGAGGAGATCATCGCGTTTACCAGAACGGTGAGGGTCAGCAGAAACTCGATCAGTGCGATATTATACACCTCCGTATTGATCAGCGAGTTGAAGTCGAATCCGGCTGGTGTGTTCATGCCAAGGGTCATTGCCGATAGCTGTTCGACGATCCCAAGTCCGATGAAAAAGGCAAAGGTCGCTGCGGCGGTAATACCGTAAATCACACCGATGAGGGTCATCGTCGACTGATCACGACGTTCGCGCAACTGCATCACCTCGTTCATGTTTTCGCTGATGAGTTCCCCGAGGTGTTTCGGATCACCACCCATCTGGCGCCCGATGAGGTACATCTCACTGAACTTCTGGATGAGGTAGGACTGCGCATCGGCAGTGAAAAACCGCCAGGCTGCCTCGGGGGAGAGCCGCATTTTGAGTCGCGTGTACAGTTCGTCGATATTCTTGGTGAGCGCGCCGAAATCCTTCCGGCGGAGCGTCGAGAGCACGGCCGTCGTAGTGGTTTGTTGGGCCGTTTCACTGGCACCCAGTGCCCGAATGAAACTCACGAACTCCTCGTCCCGGCCTTTGATGTCTGCTTCGACGCTCCGAGCGACCAATCCCGGGATGAGGAGGGGTGTCGTTGGAACGGCCGCATAAATCGGGAGTGGAATCGTTTCCGGGTCGATCCCCGTAAACCCGAACATGACCACACTGACACCGACGATGGTGAGGGCGGACAGACCGACTCCGGCAGCGACTGCGTATTGCAACCGCCGCTCTGTTGGGGTTGTCTGTTCCGGTGGGAAATACCAGATCGGGTCGGTCGGTGAGACGGTGTAAATCGCGTACAGGAAGCCTAACTGGATGAATGTATACATGACCACGACGGCGGAGACCGTCATCGTGGGGTCGGTGCCGGAGATGACCGGCAAAACCGTCGCGAACACCAGGGCAAACGTCACCGAGAGGATCATCGAAAGGTAGAGGTCTTTCATCACTTCCAGGTTCCCGAGTTGCCCCTCGTAGATGGTCGTGTAGTTCTGGATGATCGTCGACTGTTCGCTCACCAGATAACTCGACAGGTCCTCTCCGGCGTTGATGGTGTAGGACAGTCGATCGAAGAAGTCCGACACTGCGTCACTCGGGACTTTCTTCGCCCGACGCCGGCAGGCGTCGTCGAGACTTTGATTCCACGTATCGACCAACTGAACGATCCGGCGAGTTTCCTCAGAGAGCGGCCCATAATCGTCCATCCGGGCGATCCGGCGGAAGACCTCGACCCGGTCGATGTTGGTCGTCGAAAGCACGGTCATGTGGGTCACGTACAAATGAAAGACCTCGTTCATCCGCTTCCGACGCTGGTCCAGCCGGATTTTCGGGTAGATAAGTGCGGCGACCGCGAGCAATAGCCCGAGAGCTGGCATCGGGAGCCGAACCACGAGCGGGAAGTCCAGAACGATTCCGGCGACCACGGTGAGGACGAAGAAGCCAACCCCAGGGAGAACAATCCAGGTGACGTACCTGGAGACGGGAATCTGCATCTGCCGATAGGATTCGGCAATGTCACCAAACGCGTTGGTGATGTCGATGGATTCTCCGTTACTGTCGGTCTCCGATTCAGTGGCCATGTCAGAGGTCCCGACGGGCCATTGTGAACGGGAGTCCTTCGACGCCGTCACGTTGGAACGCCGAAATGGTGTCGTTGAAGTCGTGATACCCGATCAGGTCTTCCTGAATGATCCGTTCCATGATCTCGGTGCGGAAGTCCATCTCGTCGTAAATCTCCCGGGTATCCTCATAGCCCAAAAGGGTCGCGATCTGCTCTTCGAGGACGTAGGAATTGTTCCGCCCCTGGAAGACGATCTCGTCTTCGACCGGGTCCCAGTAGAAGGACTGACGAGTCACGACACCGCCCATTTCCTTCGAATACCCTTCGATCTCCTGGACGCTGGTCACCCGTCTGAGCACGTCGTCGCCCTGTTTCACTCGATTTTGGAACAGCGCGACGTCCGCGTTGTCCATGAAAGTCTCCGGGACGTTGATCGGGTCGCCAGTGAACCGCTGGATCATCGACACGATGTCGCTCGCGTGGAAGGTCAGCATTACCGGGTGACCGGTCTGGGCCGCCTGGAAGGCCATCCGCCCCTCTTCGCCCCGAACCTCGCCGACGACGATATAGTCCGGCCGGGAGCGAAGTGCTGCTGCCACCAGGTCGAACATATCGACGTCAGCGCTGTTCTCGCCCCCTCCTTCCCGGGTGAGCAACTGTTGCCAGGTGTCGTGAGGTGGGAGCACTTCGGCGGTGTCCTCCGCCGTATAAATCTTCGAATCCCGTGGGATGAACGTCATGATGGAGTTGAGCGTCGTCGTCTTTCCGGACGCAGTCTCCCCCACGACGAAGATTGTTTGCTCGTTCTCCAGGCACAACCAGAGGTACGCGGCTAGTTCCGGCGAAAGTGTCCCCCATTTCGTAATTTGACCGACCGATAGCGGGACTTCGTCCCCCTGTCGGATGGTAAGCGAGGGCCCCTTCAGGCTCACATCACTCGAATAGATGATGTTGATACGTGACCCATCCGGGAGCGTCGAGTCCACGATGGGGTCCGAATCGGAGACTGGATCGCCCATTCGCTCACCGATATTGCGCAGCCAATTGTCGAACTCTTCCGGTTCGCCGAAATCCACGGTGGTCGGAAGGAGCCCGTAGGTCCCGTGATCGACGTAGGTTTGGCTGGGCCCGATCACGTGAATGTCCTCGTTATACGGGTCCCGCATCACCGGTTCCAGCGGCCCGAGACCGACGATATCACGATTGAGCTGATATCGCATCGTGTTGTAGGTCGTTTCCGAGACCGGAATCCGACCGTATCCGAGTTGGCTTTCGACCGTCTCCTGAAGCATTCGACCGGGCTTTCCGGCGGCGGACATCGCGTTCCCCAATAACTCGCTGGGGAAGTTGGCCTCGACGTCGACATCGAAGGATATCTGTCCACGGGAGTCCCGTTGGAGTCGGTCGGGAGCGGCGGAACTGATTCGACTCAGAAGGCTTTCGGCGGCCTTGCCGATCCGCACAGTGTCTTCGAGCAACTCCTCGATTCGATCGGTATACTCGGCCTCATTTTCCGGCGCTGGGTGTTTGACCGATTTTTCGAGGATCCGGTCTCTGACCCTTTCGAACACTGCCTCTTCTGGCCCGGAGAGTTCTGGTTCGATGGTGTGATACTTCGTGTCTTTTCCCACGTCACCGTAAATGTGACAGAATATCGGTCCCCCGACGTTGTAAATGACGTTTGGCTTATCGACCTCCCACTCCCCTGATGGCTCCTCGATATACTCGGGGAATTCGCCGGTGAACTGCTTGAATCGCTGCAGGTACTCCCGCAGATGTGGATGTCTGCTTGCTGACTCACGCAATTCGTGTCCGAGTTCTCGAGTGCCGTGGTCTGCCATTTAGGCCACGCTCCGGCTTTCGATGACGATTCCAGTGCCAGACCGGACCGAATACCCGATGGAGTCCCCGACCTGTTCACCCATTCCCGCGAACCGCCGGACCTGAACCGACCGTCTGACGTCGTTTCCGACCTCTACCATCTGCAACTCCAGGAAGACGTCGGCGATAGACCTGAACGGCCCGATGGCTTCCTCGTCGACAGTCGATGGGTCGACGGTCAAAATGATGACTTTCCCTTGTGTAACGATATCCCTGAAAAAGGAGATGATCTCAAGGGCGGCTTGCCGTTCATCGTTTTGCCGCACCAAAGCCTCGAAATTTGGATCGTTCCGGAGTATTGCATCGAACGTATCGATGACGATGACGTCGGCTTCCCACATCTCATCGGCCTCCATCAGACGCTTGAGCAATTTTCGCCGATCCGCGTTGTCCTTGTTGCCGCCACGAAGCGCGTTTCCACCGGTATCGACGTCGGCATGAAGGAACAGGAGCCGTTCGTCAAGGAGTTGCTCTTCGATCCCGTAACCGAGTGAATGCATCTGGTCGATGAACCCTGAAACGGTGAGTTCCGTCGAAAGGAGCGTGACCGAGATGTCTTCCTGCCCCATTCCGAACGCTAACCGTTGACTCAAAGCGCTTTTGCCGGCCCCGTATTCGCCCTCCATTAGCACGATACTCCCCCGAGGAACGCCGCCGCCGAGTTCGTTATTGAGGCGGTCTCGTTCGTCCAGACCGAGCGAATAGAGTCGCTTTTGTTGGCTCATGCTCCTCCTGTGCGGAATTCAAACGTCTCGCTGTTCCCGTTGATATCCAGGACGATACGATGGTCCGTGTCAGAGAACGTGATATTCGTGACAGTCACACGAACGACGTCCCCTGATCGCCACTCAGTTCCGGCGATGAGTTCAGTGCTCACATTTGTCCGATAGACCCCCTCAATGATCACGTCTATATCACCTGGATCAGCAGCAAGGGTGGTCGAACCGGTGTTTTTGACGAGGAGCGTTACCGTGCTGTTTGTATCGTCGTATACCGCCGAACTCCCCGGGTCGCTAATGATTTCGACATCGGTTCTGATCTCTTCACTGACGTCACCACTTCGGTCTCCGACTGCGCTACTCAACTGGTTGACTCCCCCAGTGAGAGCCCCGGCGACACTCCCAGCGACGAGCACGGTGGCGATGAATAGAATCAGGGTTTCCGAAGAGACGATTGCCATCTTACGAACCGACCTCCGCCGTCGAAACCCCAGTTTCGGAGACCAATTTGACCCCGAGCGGAGCCGAGACGTTTTCCCGAAGCGTAATCGTCAGGGATTCACGAGGTTGCCAGAGATCCGTCCCGCTGTCGCCGGCTGAAAGGGTTTGCCCGTTTGTCGTGATTCTATACGAAACGTTCGATTTGTAGGTGCCATTTACCAGCAGATCCGTGTCTGCCACCGAGAGTGTGTTCGTGCCTTCGTTTTGGGCGGTCACGGTGACTAAATCCGGATTTTTCGTACTGTTACGCGATATGTTCGTAATGGCGATCTCCGTGTTGAGTGCTGTAAGATCCGTTTCTTGCTCGATGTCCGAGGCGTCTTGTACCTGTTCGTAGCCGTTGTACGCCGTGGTGTAAAGCATGCCCACGCTCGCGAATGCGGCGACCAGGATGATCGCCGTCCCGGCGCTAACGCTGAACCCCATGTGTAGTAAGTGATGTAATTCGATCCCCGAGTTCCCGGTCGAGATGACCGGTCGCCAGATCTTCGATGTAGCGAAGACTCCGGCGGTGATCGTTCATCGTGAGATCCGTCGGCCCTGACTCGTCTCGATACGGGTAGTTCCCGTCTGTGATCCCCTGGAGCACTTCGAAGCAGTGATCGCGCATCGGTTCCCCGATCCACCCGATTCGTTCGTAGTGATTGATCGCCCGGATCGCGTTCCGCGCGTCAAACTCCGCAACGAGGAATTCGAGCCATTCCATGAGGACTACATCTGCCAGGTACCCGTTCGGTGGTCTGGTAAGATGTGGTTGGTCGGCGGTTTCTGCGGTCGTGGCGGCCCCGAACTGGAACCCAGAATCGGTCGCTGTCCCGGTTACCGAACCGGAATCGGAATCCGATTTCGGTGCATCTGCCTGATTTGCTTGTGAGCTTTCCATGGCCGAATCGGCTGATTCGCCGTCCATCGCTCGCTCAGTCGATTCGGTGGCGGCCTCCAGGGGTTCCTCAGCCTCGGTTTCAGAGGCTACTGTCGATGTGTCTGTCTCCGTTGCAACCCCTGGTTCTGTTTCGGTGTTTACGCTTTCCAGGTCGTCCTGGTGGAAGAGATCTTCAGTTTCCTCCTCCGGCTCAGGCGTCCTCGTTTCTGACTCAATTGCTTCTTCTGTTGGGTCTGTTGGCGCTTCATCCCGTTCGGCCCATTCTGCATCACCCGACTCGTACTCGGCTTTGAGTTCCTCGAAGGAGGTCCCGCCCTCGGTATCCCCTGTGGAATCTTCGTCTGGTTCACCAGCGGCGGTACCATCGTCGTCCAGTAGCTCATCTCCGTTCATCGATTCATCCTCCGCAAAGTCACCGGATTTGTCTTCGAGTCCGTCGTCTTCGGAGCCCTCGTCCCCAAGGTTCTCCCCCCCGAGATCATCGTCGTCGAACTCCTCGTCGAACCCTTCCTCCCCAGATTCGAACGGTTCGTCTGCGTCTTCGAAGTCATCGTCAAAGGCGTCGTCTTCGAAGAAGCCCTCTGCCTCCGCGTCGGCGATGTCCGAACCGAGGTCCGCCTCGGTTTCTTCGGCTGTGTCTTCTTCTTCACCGAAGAGTCCGAAGTCACTGCCACCCCCTCCCCCCATACCTGCCTCGGGGCTCACGTCATCGACGAAAGGATTGACACCTCGGGTGACCATCTCGTAGATCTCGAGCAGCTTTCGGACGTTCTCCTCGACGTCATCGACTTTTTCACTGATCTGCTCGTTTTCGCTTCGGACCGTATTGGCCGTCGAAGAGACGTTCGCGATCTCGCTTTCCAGGTCCTCGATGCGGTTTTCCATCTCCGTCGAGGTGGCACCATTTCCACCCTCATCCATCCCGTCCAT
>NZ_JAZKRK010000028.1:0-27531 GCF_036626455.1 Halodesulfurarchaeum sp.
TGGGTCGGGGCGGATTCGAACCGCCGGTCTCCTCCATGTCAAGGAGGTGTCATAGCCAGACTAGACCACCGACCCTCGAGCTTGCACCCGATGATATCCGGTCGGAACAGTTGAAGGTTTCGAAACAGCCGACCCGGAGTATGCATTACGAAAGCGTTAAGTGATGTACAATCTTGTTCATTAGATACCGAATCAGTACATCAGTGGTTCCCATGAAAGCATATATCGAACGGGTTGCCGCAGGCGAGGATCTGAGCGTTGTACAGGCCCGCTCCGCGGCAACAGCAGTCTTCGAAGACGCAACCGACGCACAGATCGGAGCCTTGCTGGCCGCACTCCGGGCAAAGGGAGAAACCGAAGCGGAGATTGCCGGGTTCGCACAAGGAATGCGAAACGCAGCCCGAACCATCGATCCCGAACGCACTCCGCTGGTTGACACGTGTGGAACTGGGGGCGACGAATACGACACCATAAACGTCTCGACCGCGAGTGCCATCGTCGCGAGCGGGGCGGGCGTCCCGATCGCAAAACACGGCAATTACTCGGTCTCCTCGTCCTCCGGAAGTGCAGACGTCCTTGAGGAGGTCGGGGTTTCGGTCGAGGCTGAGCCACCGGCTGTCGAGCAAGCGATCGAGCAGTCAGGAATTGGATTCATGCTCGCGCCCGTATTCCACCCAGCGATGAAGGCCGTCATCGGGCCGCGTCAGGAACTCGGCATGCGAACGGTATTCAACGTGCTCGGTCCGCTGACCAATCCTGCCGGGGCGGACGCACAGGTCCTGGGAGTGTATGATCCCGATCTGGTTCCGCTGATCGCACAGGCGCTTGCTCACATGCCCGTGGAACATGCCTTGGTCGTCCACGGGTCGGGGCTCGACGAGATCGCGATCCACGACCAGACGATAGTGGCAGAGGTCCGGGGCGAGTCGATCGAGGAATACACACTCCAGCCGTCGGATATGGGCGTCTCTCAGGCCGGGATCGAAACGGTCGCTGGGGGCAGTCCAGCGGAGAACGCCACCTATCTCCGACGAATTCTCGACGGGACCGCCGACGGCCCCATGCGGGATATCGTTTTGGCTAACGCCGGTGCAGCCATCTATGTCGCTGGCGAGGCTTCTTCGCTGGTCGATGGGGCCGAAGCAGCCCTGCAGGCGATCGAATCGGGGGCGGCCCGCTCGAAACTCGCCGAGCTTGCAGAGGTACCAGCAGCCTGATATGCCCCGCGTGAAAGTCTGTGGGTTTGCAAATGAGGAGGACGTGAGCGCAGCGGTGTCGGTGGGGGTCGACGCGGTGGGAACCATCGTCGACGTCCCCGTCGAGACGCCCCGGGAAGTCTCACCCAGCAACGCGGCCTCGCTCGTGGGGACTGTCCCGCCTTTCGTCAGCAGCGTCCTCGTCACGATGCCGGACTCCGTCGACCGGGCGCGGGAGCTAATTGATATTGTCCACCCGGATGCCATTCAAATCCATGGTGGCCTCTCCCCGAGTGCGGTAGGTGAACTTGCGGAGGCCGGAATCACGACCATTGCGTCGGTCGACCACGGCAACCCCGATATTGAACAGTATGCAACTGTGGCCGACGCCGTTCTCGTGGATTCGTCGGATGAACGTGGGGCCGGGGGGACGGGTCGAACTCACGACTGGAGTGTCACCCGCGACTTGGGGGGCCTCGAGGCTCCGATCATTTTGGCAGGAGGGCTGACTCCAGCAAACGTCGATGCGGCCGTCGAAATGGTCGATCCCTACGCGGTCGATGTCGCATCTGGCGTCGAAATCGAACCCGGCCGGAAGGACCCAGCGCGACTCAGACAGTTTGTCGAAGCCGCAACCTCGGCGGGGAGCACTCCATGAATCCGCTTTCTATCTCCGAATCCGAGTTTGTCGAACTCGTGTCGGGTACTGAACCTGTCGTTGCGCGGGTCGCTGCAGAACTCCCGGTCGACGTGTCGCCACTCTCGGCGGCAGTTGCCTTGGATGCGGACAGCGATTACAGCTTTCTCCTCGAAAGCGGCGAAAAGACGGCTGCTAGTGACCCAGTCGATGCCTTTTCGGCTGGTGGGTCGACGGATCGCCACGCACGGTTTTCCTTTGTCGGCTACGATCCGGACGCGGTCATTACCCTCGATGCGGAGGGAGACCGCGTCGAACAATTGCGCGATTCTTTCGCAGCCAAACTCGTAAGCCCTGGTGAGGGTGACGTGCTCGACCGCCTGCGGGGAGCGCTCCCCGATATCGAACGGCGGGGGTTTCCAGACGGGGATCGACAACTGCTTTCCGGTGGCGTGGTCGGCTTCTTGGCCTACGATGCGGTGTATGACCTCTGGTTGGAGGAAGTCGGTCTCGAACGACCGGAACAGCGTGTCCCGGACGCCCAGTTTGCGCTCTCGACGCGGACGCTTGTGTTCGATCACGTGGCGGAGTCAGTCACACTCGTCTTCACCCCGGTCGTTCCTCCGACAGCGGACCCAAGGACCGTCTATTCGGAGTTGGTGGCCGAAGCGAATTCCGTCACGGAGCGTCTGAAGGGGGCCACGGCCCCATCCGCGGGAACGTTTCACCGAACTGATGAGCGCACTGGTGACCGGGCCGTGTACGAGGAGGCGGTCGGAAACGCAAAACAGGCCGTCAACGAGGGCGAGGTGTATCAGGCAGTTATCTCGCGCACGCGAGAACTGAGCGGTGACATCGATCCCGTCGCGTTGTACGAGTCGATGCGAGCGGTGAATCCCTCACCGTACATGTACCTGCTTTCCCATGGCGACCGGTCCATCGTCGGGGCTAGTCCGGAGACACTCGTCTCGGTCGCCGGAGAAACCGTCCTGAACAACCCGATCGCCGGGACCTGTCCACGAGGGTCGAGCCCCGCCGAAGATCGCCGATTGGCCGGTGAAATGCTCGCGGACGACAAGGAGCGGGCAGAACATACGATGTTGGTGGACCTGGCCCGAAATGACGTGCGACGCGTGTCCCGCCCGGGCAGCGTGTCCGTCGATGAGTTCATGCGGGTGCTGAAGTACAGTCACGTCCAGCACATCGAGTCGACAGTGACGGGGCAACTCCGTGACGATCAGGACGCTTTCGATGCGATTCGGGCGTGTTTTCCAGCGGGGACACTTTCGGGCGCCCCAAAGATCCGGGCGATGGAACTCATCGACGAACTCGAAACGGAACCGCGAGGGGTTTACGGTGGTGGGGTCGGCTACGTCTCCTGGCAGGGGGACGCAGACATGGCCATCGTGATCCGGACCGCAACCATCGAGCATGGTATCCCGGATCTACTCAGAGTCAGGGCCGGCGCGGGAGTGGTTGCCGATTCCGATCCCCCGAGCGAATACGAGGAAACGGAAGCGAAGATGAATGGGGCATTGACTGCTCTGACAGCCATCGAAGCCCCACCGGAGTCCCCCCAATGAAGATTCTCGTCATCGACAACTACGATTCGTTCACGTACAACCTGGTTGAGTACGTGTCCGAGACCCGCCTCCCGGATGGGAGCCGTCCCGAAACTGTCGTGTTGAAAAACTCCATGGACATCGGGGCTGTGCGGGCCGAATCGCCGGATGCTATCCTCATCAGTCCTGGCCCTGGGCATCCTGAAAACGAGCGGGACATCGGGGTGTCAGCGCCGGTCCTCCGCGAGGTCTCACAGTCGGTACCCACGCTGGGAGTCTGTCTGGGCATGGAAGCGGCTGTGTCGGTGTATGGTGGAACCGTTGGAACGGCACCCGAACCAGTTCACGGAAAGGCGGCCCCAGTCGAGCACGATGGCCGTGGGATCTTCGACGGAATCGAAGAGGGGTTTCAGGGGGGCCGCTATCACTCTCTCGTCGCGCTGTCGGTCCCCGCCGAATTCGAGATCACGGCCCGAACTAATCAGGATGACGAGTCAATTCCGATGGCGATCCGGCATCGCGAGCATCCGATCACCGCCGTTCAATTCCATCCGGAAAGTGTCTTGACTGCCGTGGGCCACGATCTCATCAGGAACTTCCTGCAGGGCGTCGAGAGCGGGTAACCAGTCGGTTTCGACGAAAACGAGTCCGGAGGAGATCGCCGGTCTTGAGAGTCCTCCCCACGGTTTCCACTTTCGGTCCGCTGGGAATAGGCTTATACTGGTGCCCCCGTTACCGAAGTAGTGGTTACATACCCACCGGGTGTGGCGAGGAACCCACACCCGGAGGGCGCAAATGCGCACTCGCCGGTCAAAGGGGGTTGGACCGGCACCGGCCACAATACATGCACATGGGACATTCACGACTGACACAGGAGGTATCGAGATGAGCACGGACGAGACCGGGGAGTACACGCTTCCCGTCAAACGGGTCACCGGTGACACACTCGCGGACCGACTCACGGCAAACGCTTATCACAACATCCTCCCTGCTCGGTATCTCAAACAGGACGCTGAAGGGGAACTTGTGGAGGACCAGGAGGACCTTTTCGTCCGGGTCGCCCGGAACATCGCCCTCGCGGAGGTCCCCTACGAAGCCGCAAAACGCGATACGGAGGTTACCGTCGGGCCCGATCAGCTCAAACCCGACCACCCCCGTCGGGACGAACTCGCCGCGGAGGTTTTCGGCTCCGGAACCACTGTCAAAGACGACGTCGAGACCGAACTCACTCCGGAAATCGTCAACAAATTCGCTTACGAGACCGTTGTTCCCGAAGTTCCCGATGAGATCAGGGAGCACGTCGAATCGCTCGCTGCGGAGTACGAAGGGGTGATGTCGACGTTGTCGTTCATGCCGAACTCCCCGACGCTGATGAACGCCGGGAACGAACTCCAACAGCTGTCGGCGTGTTTCGTCAACTCACCGGACGACGATCTTGCCGACATCCACGAGACCGCCAAAGAGGCCGCCTTGACGTTCCAAAGCGGCGGCGGGATGGGCTATGCGTTCTGGAAGCTCCGGCCATATGGGGACACGGTCGGTTCGACTGGGGGGATAGCCTCAGGCCCGATTACCTTCATGCGCACCTTCGACCAGATGACCGAAACGATCGCCCAGGGTGGCACACGCCGAGGGGCCCAGATGGCGGTCATGCGTATTTCTCATCCTGACGTCGTGGAGTTCATTCACTCGAAGAACAAGGACGTCTCACTTGCACACACGCTCAAACTCAACGACCCGGACGATCCCACCTACACCGACTTCGCCGAGGCCTTGGAGGAGGCACGAGACCTGATCGATGACGAGGGTCGGGTACCCGAACATCTCCGGAACGCCGTCGAAGGCCATCTCTCGAATTTCAACATCTCGGTCGGTGTCACGGACGGCTTTATGGAAGCGCTGGCAAACGACGAGGAATACACGCTCACCAACCCCCGGACCGAGGAGCCCCATATTTCGACCGAGGAAACGAAGGAGATGTATGCTCGATATGACCTCGGTGAACACGTCGAGGTTGGCGAGCAACTCACACTCCCGGCCTCGGTTCTTTGGGATCGCATCGTCGAAGGCGCTCACGAAAATGGCGAACCTGGCGTGATTTACTTGGAGCGGGCGAACAAGGAACATTCCTTCGACGTGGAGGAACACCCCGATCACCGGATGCTCGCGACGAACCCGTGTGTTACCGGTGACACGCTGATCAGTACCGAGGACGGCCTCGTCCCGGCCGAAGAACTCTACGAGCAAGGGGTCGCTCGCGACGTTGTCGTCGACAGTCGGCTGAGCGACGATCCGATGAAAGAGGCGAGTAGCGTCTTCAAAACCGGCGTCAAGGATGTCTACGAACTCGAAACCGAAGAAGGGTACCAACTCCGCCTGACGGCCGACCACCGGCTGATGACGGATGATGGCTGGGTTGAAGCCCAGAACCTCGAACCCGGTGATGCCGTCCACATTCAGGACCGGAAGGGTGCGTTCGGCAATCACGGCAGCGCCGCGGAGGGCCGTGTCCTCGGCTGGCTCGTCGGCGACGGTCACCTCAAAGACGGCGAGGAACGGGCCGTGCTCAACTTCTACGACGAGGACGCCGAGATCTCCGAGCAGTTCGCGACTGACGTCAACGACGTCGTTCGCGAACCGCTCGGGAACGGCGACTACGAGATCGGTGTCAATGGGATCTCCCGGAGTGACGAGTACCGTGGGCCCCAGGCCGTCGAACAGCGCATTCGCTCCGCACGTCTCTACGAGTACGCCGCGGAGGCCGGGCTTGCGGAGACGAAACACCAGGTTCCGGAGGCGGTCATGCGAGGCAGCGAAGAGATGGCCCGTGGCTTCCTGCGGGCCATCTTTACGGCCGACGGAAGCGTGCAGGGCAACGCCGAGAAGGGCGTCTCCGTTCGACTGACGAGCACGAGCACCGATCTCCTCAGGGAGGTCCAGCGGCTCCTGACCAACTTCGGTGTCTTCAGCAAACTCTACGAGGACCGCCACGAGGCCGGCACACAGGAGATGCCCGACGGCACGGGCGGAACTGCGACCTACGAGCGCCAGGCCGACCACGACCTGGTCATCTTGAAGGACGCCCTCCTCACCTTCCAGGAGGAGATCGGTTTCCTTCGCGAGGACAAAACCGCAGCCCTCGAAGACCGACTCGCCAACTACAAACGAGGTCCGTACAGCGAGTCCTTTACGGCGACGGTCGAGGCAGTCGACTACGACGGACACGAGCCCGTCTATGACTTGACGGAGCCGGATACCCATTCTTTCGTCGCGAACGGGATGGTCTGTCACAACTGCGGGGAACAGCCGTTGGAGGAGTACGAGGCCTGTAACCTCGGTCACGTCAACCTCTCGACTATCGCTGCAACTGATAGTTCCGACTGGCGGGCGTGGTCAACAGCCAATGCGGACACCTACGATACGCAGGAGGACGCGATCGAAGCGTTCCTCGATGGGGCGATCGACTGGGAGGAGTTCAACCGCCGCATCAAGCTCGGGACCCGCTTCCTCGAAGACGTCGTCACGATGTCCGATTTCCCCGTCGAGAAGATCACCGAGACGGTCCGGGAGATGCGAAAGATCGGCCTGGGAATCATGGGCATCGCCCAACTGTTCGTCCAACTCGGGATGCGCTATGGCTCCGAGCCGGCAAATGAGGTCGCCCGCCAGCTCATGACCCATATCAATCACGAGTCCAAACGGATCTCTCACGAACTCGCTACCGAACGGGGCACGTTTTCGGAGTGGGACAAATCCAAGTACGCCGATCCGACTCGCTACGCAGACTGGTTCGAGCATCACACGGGCGAAGATCCAGCAGACTGGGAAGACGGGTATCCCATCCGGAATCACAACACGACCACGATCGCTCCGACAGGGACGACTTCGATGGTGGGCAATACGACCGGTGGGTGTGAACCCATCTTCAATGTCGCTTACTACAAGAACGTCTCCGACGACGTGCAGGGCGACGAGATGCTGGTCGAGTTTGACGATTACTTCCTGCGAACTCTGGAGGCAAACGACATCGACGTCGAGACCGTCAAATCCGAGGCGATCGATCAGATGGCAACAAACGAATTCGACGGTTTAGCGGGACTCTCGACAGTCCCTAACCCCATCGCGGAACTGTTCGTGACCTCCAGTGACCTTTCCGGGAAGGAACACGCCTCGATCCAGACCGCCCTCCAGAAAGGGGTCGACTCCTCGATCTCCAAGACGGTGAACTTCCCCCGAGAGGCGACCGTCGAGGAGATGGACGACGTCTTCCGCTATATTTATGACCACGGTGGCAAGGGCGTCACCGTCTATCGAGATGGAACTCGCTCGAAACAGGTGCTTACGACGCGGGCCCAGAACGCGGAATACGCTGACATGGACGAGGATGAGGCCGCCGAGATGATAGTCGAGCAGATCGAGACTGTCTTTGGTGGCTTCGAAGCGTTCATCGATCATGAGGAAGTCAAAACGCTTCTCGGTGTCGATCTCGAGAGCCTCGAACAACCCGATTACGCCGAAAAGCGCTCTCGACCCGACGCTTTGCGTGGGGTCAGCCAACGCATTGACACGGGGTACGGGAAACTGTACGTCACGATCAACGAAGACGGCGAAGGCCGACCCTTCGAACTGTTCGCGAATATCGGCCACTCCGGTGGGTTCACCAACTCCTTCACCGAGGCCCTCGCAAAGGTCATCTCCACAGCGCTTCGGTCCGAGGTGGACCCCTACGAGATCGTCGACGAACTCAAAGGAACCCGCAGTCCCAAAGTCGCCTGGGACAAAGGGGAGCAGATCAACTCGATCCCCGACGCTGTCGGGACGGCGATGTGGCGGTACCTTGAGGACGAGGTCGACAAACCGTACCCACAACAGGAGACCCTCGACGAGATCGAGGGCGAAGCGGGAAGTGGGGCCGAAGAAACCGTTCCTGAACAGGGTCCGGAACCCGATGGCGGCGCCGCGGCGGAAGTCGGCTCCAAAGCCGATTCGACGCAGTCGCTTATCGACGCCGGCGAGAGTCCGGAGTGTCCGGAGTGTGGCTCCATGGACCTGTACTACTCCGAGGGGTGCAAGACCTGTCAGGCATGTGGGTGGAGCGAGTGTAGCTAGGGACAACGCTTATTCGACTCTCGATTGATCCGTACCTGTGACAGACCGGGAGCGGGTAAAACGTGGCCTCGAACTGCTCGAACACTTCGAGGACGCCGAACTCTCAGTCGCCGAGGCGATCGATCGCCTCGAAACCGTGACGACCGATCCGAGAACGACTCGTGAGATCCTCGAACGAGCAGAAGCTGACGGCCTGATCGATCGGGAGGGAGGAACGATCCGACCCCTTGGATCGACCTACCTCAGTTTCGAAGCCGACGTCATCACGAAAGAGGGTGAATTCAATTGCCGGCGGTGTGGGGCCTCGCTTTCAACCGGGTTTTTCATGAATCTCGACTCGGGTGAGCACGGGCCGTTCGGCTCGTCCTGTATCAGAAAAGTCACTGGCAGAGACTAATCGAGGATCACTCTTTGATATGGTCTCGGAGGGACTCCAGACGCGCCCGCTGCTTTGAGAGGGCCTCCTGTTGGGACTCGATTAGGGCCGCCTGCTCGTCGATCGCCGTTTCGAGGGCGTCCAGTTCTGTTTCGAGTGACGACGGATCGATACCGGTGGCAGAGACGAAGACAACTTCGTCGTCCTCGGCTGTCGACTTGGAATCGCCGGGCGAATTCGACCCGTTGCCACCAGTTTCCGCCACATCTGTCTCACTTTCGTCGCTTTCGTCCGGCGTGACAACTGCTTCGAAGGATGCCTGGTCCGAAACATCGTAATAGGCATACACCGCCTCCCGAACGGTTTCGTCGACGGCTCTGAACCCCTCGTTCGGCGTTTTGATTCGTTCCGTTCGACCCGAAGTGGTCACCACGAGTTGTGAGGAAACGTTCCCTTCCTCCGTGGTTATTCCCTGGATGTCATCAAACGGAACTGTCACGTACTCCTGGTCCCAGACGGGGGTTCCCACATGTTTGACCAGCCGTCGGCTGGTTACGACCAGGGTAAGTTCGCCGAAGCGGTAGGTTCCCTCGACTGTTTCCTCGGTCTCGATAACTCCGGTTGAACGGAACACCTCCGTCAGAATCGGGTATAACGCGTTTTCGATGGCCGACTCTGGGATGTTGAGCAATCCTTCCCCGTCGGTCCCGTAACCGAACGTTATCGTCGCTTTTCGGCGTTTTTCGGTCAACTCGATCCGTTCGGCGTCGTGCGGGTAGGTCTCGACTGATTCGTCACTCAGAAACCCCTCCGCTCCATAATAGATCGTCCGGCTTGGCGTGAGGTACAAGGCGTCCTCCCCTTTGAGCGAGACGACCTCGGTAATCGTCTCGTCCCCGAGGACCTCCTCGACGGCCGTCGGTACGTCCATACCGATATGTTCCCGTCCGCCGTGATAAAGTCGGCGGGTCGCCCCACCGGAGATACAAAGGTTTTAGAGGCAAACCATCTTACCCGCTGGTGAGCCCGGGTGGCTTAGTGGTTATAGCGCCGCACTCATAGGGTTTCGAGTTTCGGTGCGGCTGGTACACTCGCAGCTCAGGTCGACCGAGCCTTGGACCTGGGACATGCGGAGGTCGAGGGTTCGAACCCCTCCCCGGGCATTTCATTCTCCCGAGAACAATCTGTGTAGTGACATGTCTACAAAGGGGCTCCCTACCAGTGTTGTTCTGAGGGGACAAATCGCCACCCTGGCTCCCCCGTACCGATTTTTTGTATTGATAATTCAATCGATGTTTTTATTGTGATTAGTGGATAACGAGTTATTTGTGTCGCCCTCCACAGCTGATCAGGAGGTCTCCCCCCATTCCGTAACAGCGATCGCGAAAGATCTGGTAGAGGCGGTCGGTCCTGGCGGATATTGGCTGGTCCTCGGGGCCGGTGTCGCACTCATGTTTGGATCCGAACTCGTCTTGTTCCTCTATGGCAGTCCGATTGCGATTATTCAATTCCTCGAACTCGTATTGCCGATGGCTGTCGGAATTGGCCTGGTCTGGTATGGCTTTCAACTTCGAGATCACGAGTTTTCCTCCTGGCAAATTGCCGTCCTTGGACTTGCCGTGCTCTTTGGAATGGGGCTGTTCGTCGTCTTGGCGGCATACATGAGTGTGTTGCTCAGACTTGAACACAGTGTTCCCCACGAGTCGATCTATTTGCTCCTCAATGCAATGGCTCTGGGGGCAGCCCTCAACTTCGTCTACGCGTATCAATACATCAAGGTCAAGTCCAGAGCGAAGCACCTCGAAAACCGCGTCGATCGGCTGGTGACGATCCTTTCACGGGCCTCCCACGACCTCAAAAACCCGCTCAACGTTGCGCAGGGGTATGCCGAGCTATTGGAAGACGAACGTGATGATTCCGACCGCGTCGCTCCTTTACAGGACGCCCTGGCTCGGATTCATTCGTTGATCGACGAACTCGTGGTGTTTGCCCACTCGAACCACTCCACGGAGCGCCGTGAATCCATGTCACTCGAATCTGTCACCACGGATTCCTGGGCGATGGTCGAAACGAATGCAGGCGTTCTCACAATCGAATCGGACTGTCGTTTCGCGGCCGATCCGGACCGGGTCCAACACCTCTTTGAGAACCTCTTTCGCAACGCGAGTGAACACGGTGACCCGGAGCCGACAGTCACTGTCGGCGAACTCGAATCGGGAGACGGATTTTACGTTTCCGACGACGGGCCCGGTATTCCCAAATCTGACCGCGAAGCTGTGTTTGAAGCGGGGTATACCACGGCCGCGGACGGGACTGGATTGGGACTGAACATCGTCGCGGAGATCTGTGAGGTCCACGACTGGTCGATCGCAGTAGAGGAAAGTTCCAGTGGTGGCACCCGATTTGAAATCACTGGAACCACCAACAAGGCGGCCTGAAAGTTCGAGGACCTCGGTTAGAATTACCGTTCGGGCCGGCCGAACGGCCGACTGACACACTCAGGAACTCGTTTTCATCACGACGGTGTTGCCCAGCATGTCACCGAGCCGCTGGTTGTCCTCGGAGATGAGGATGAGGATGATACCGATGATATATAATGTCGGCAGCGTATCGATGATTCTGAGGATGTTCCGGATGGCGGACGCCGTCATGGTATTCCGGCTCCCATCTGATTTCACGACCACGATACCCATCGCCCGTTTTCCGATCGTCTGGCCATAGGCCCCTTCCAAATAGATGAAGTAAAGAATCGCACCGAAGCCATACAGAACCCCTCCCAGACTTGCGAGTCTCGGGCTGATCGCGGTAAAGATGCCAATGATGGCAATGGCGATTGCCCCGAGGACGAGCCCATCGATCAGAAACGCGATGATTCGAGCTATGAACGTTTCCGTTTGCGTTCCGTGCTGCGGATTTGGTCTCTCCATGTGGCGAAATGCTCATGCAATCCTATTTAAACCAAGGGGCCGATTCGGGTAAGGGCGAGTAAAGCAATTAAAAGCCACAATAAACCGTTTCGCTCCAGGAAACCGCTTCGTAAAATGGACTGAAACGGGTGCCCGGGTCCTGAAATACGGTGAACTAACAATAACCTTCGCCCCCATATATAATCCTGGCAATCCTTGAGTTAGATGTAGAGGTGTCCCCCAATGTCACATCCCTCCCCCACGCCTGACTCGACCGCCCAGAGCCCACCCCGCTCTGGGAGGCTCCTCCGACCCTTCCAAGCGCTGGGTTTTTGGGCCGCAGTTGGCCTGCCCTTCATCTACGTCCCGCTGGTCCTTCGAGGCCTCGAAACGCCTTCGATACAACTCACCGTGGCAGTGCTAATCGCCGCTCACGTCCTTGCACTCGTGCTCGGTCGGCACTACAATACCGACTGACTGAGTCGGCTTTTTGTCAGTGGGCCCGGTACGGTTCGATATGGAACTGGACACGGTGCCCCTCGGACGGACTGGAACCCAGGTATCCGAACTCGCCTTTGGAACCTGGCGGTTCGGCCGAGAGGACGATACTGGCGCCATCGAAATCGAGCAGGACCACGCACATCGGCTGTTGGACGCATACGATGCGGCTGGCGGACGATTCATTGATACGGCCGACATGTACGGTGACGGCCGTGCCGAAACATATGTTGGCGAGTGGCTCGCCGAGCGGGATCGAGAGGATTACGTTGTTGCTTCGAAGATCTACTGGCCGACCCGCGAGGCCGATCCCAACGGTCGCGGCCTCGGTCGGAAACACCTCCGGCGTCAGATTGACCGCATACTCGACCGGTTGGGCACCGAGTACCTCGATCTACTGTACATTCACCGGTGGGATGAAGCGACCCCAGCCAGGGAGTTCATGCGGACACTGAACGGGTTTGTTCGAGACGGACGGGTGAATTACCTTGGCGCATCGACACTGGAACCGAACGCCTGGAAGATCGTGAAGGCAAACGAAATCGCTCGACAGGAGAGCTACGAGCCGTTCAAAGTGGTCCAACCCCGATACAACGCGGTCAACCGGGAGATCGAAGGCGAGTTTTTGGATATGTGCTACGAGTACGATCTCGGCGTGATACCGTGGTCCCCCCTCGCAGGCGGCTTCCTCAGCGGGAAGTACACCCGTGGCGAATCACCGCCGGTCGGTTCCAGGGGGGCAACTGACAAGCAGTTCGTCGACTCGTATCTTACCCCGGAAAACTTCGACGTCCTCGAAGAAGTCGAGGCCGTCGCCGAGGAGGTCGACGCCTCACCGGCGCAAGTCAGTCTTGCTTGGCTTCTCACCCACGAACAAGTCATCGCGCCGATCGCCGGTGCGACTTCCATCGAGCAACTGGAGGAAGATTTGGGCGCCGCGACGATCGACTTGACTCGCTCACAGTTCGAACGGATCGCGACTGCGAAGTGATCAGGGTCCTTCGAGCACGACCTCTGGATGTTGGCCTTCTCCGATGGTGGTCCGGTCAGTTTTGATCCGTTCGAAGCCGTGTTCGGCGTAAAACGACATCATCTGATCGTTAGCTTCCAAGACCGTCGCCCGGAGTGGCTCCTTGTTTGTACCCATTTCTGACTCGATTACCTCGAGCAGTTCCTCGGCCACGCCACGGTTCCGATAGTCCGGAAGAACGTGGAGCCGAAGGATCGTCACCGCTGGACCAGACTGATTCGCGTGCACGAACCCGACGACCTCCCCGTCGATTTCGGCGACCCGGAACTCCGTCCCGGGATTCGAAAGTTCCATCCGGACGACGGCGTCCCCGTACCAATGGCTGACACCTGACTCGATGGTTTCCTGGCTCAAGGCGTTGGGGTAATCCCGGCGCCAGGCCCCGTCGGCCACCGCTCTGACCGCTTCGATGTCGTCTTCGGTGGCGTCCCTCACCTGCATACCTGATGCTATACGGGCTGGGCCTTTAATCATCAGGCCCCAGAAGCGCCGGCAGGCCCGCCAGTTCCTGGGCGATCGCCTCCCGTTTGATCAACCAGAACCCTGCGAAGATGACGAGAAAACCGACCCCCGTCGCCACCGAGACCGATTCGCCAAGCACGAGCCACCCCGTGAGCGCTGCCCAAAGCGGGGCTGCATAGGAGACGAGATTGATCTCGACGGGGCCCAGTTTCTCGAGCAGGTCGAAGTAGATGAGAAACCCAAGAGCGCTGGCGACGACTGACAGGTAGGCGAGTGCGAGCACCCCCTCGAGCGTCCAATCGACCGCCCCCACACCTTCGCCCACCCCGAGACTGATTGCATGGAGCATCACGGCCCCGAGAATCATCGACCAGGCTTCCATCGTCTCGATCGGTAATTCGGCGTCTATCGTCGTTGCGAGTACGCTCCCGAGAGCGAAACTCACGGCAGCCATCAACACGAGAAGTTCACCACCCAGGTCCGATTCTGCAAGTGCCGTGAGATTCGGTTGGGAGATGATGATCACACCGAACAGGCCCAGACCCAGCCCAACGAGGCCCATGCGGGAAAGGGCCTTTCCGGGGAGCATGAGGCGGGCGAAACCGGTCGTGAGAATCGGGCTCAGGCTCACGACGACAGCCGCGACGGCACTGGTCGTGGACAACTCCCCCACGAAGAGGAAGGCGTGGTACCCGGCGATCATAAAGGCCCCACCGACCAGCACTAATCCCCACTCCGACCGGGTCTCCGGGCGCCACTGGTTGACGGTCACGACGACGTACCCGATCATCAATATCGATGCCAGGTCGTACCTAACAGCGGCGAAGAGCACTGGCGTGTTGGCAAACGCGTCGAGTCCAGCTTTGATCGCCATAAACGCCGTTCCCCAGACCGCAGATAAGAAAAGCCAGGCAAGGAGATTCCGAACTCGCGACACGACTCAGGACTGGTCGGGGGCCGCTTTTAGGGTTCCGTTCCGCTCCCGGGCTTTGAGGCCAGTCGCCCACTTTCATAGAGGTAGTGCAACACGTCCTGTCGGGTGATGATACCGTCCACGAAGCCATCAGTCGTAACCGGGACTCGATTGATGTTTGGTTCGGGGCGAGCGAGAATTTCGATCACCGTTTCGATGTTCGTGTCCGGGCTGACTGTCACCACATCCTCGGTTATGACAGAACTGACAGGGTCTCCCGCCCGTCTGGCCAGATCGATCTCGATGTCCAGGTCGCCAAACGAGGCCTCGATGGCGTAATCGACCGGTTCTAGGAAGGGTGGCAATCCGATTGGAATCCAGAGTGTTCGGTCGCTCGGTTCGAAAATGTCGACCAGGTCCCGCTGGGTGACGATTCCGACGAGCCGGCCCTCGTCGTCGACAACCGGGAAGCCGTTGAAGTCCCGGCGTGACATCTCCTTGAGGACCGAGCCGACCGAGTCGTCGTGTTGGACTGTCTCCACCTCGGCCGTCATCAACTCGCGAGCGCTCATAGGCGTTCAATCGGCCCCCTGACCCATCAGTCTTGGCGAGGAGTTTATGTGGCAACCCCGGTAAGGAACGGTATGGCCACGAAGGGCCGGCCTCAACTCCGGGACCTCTTCGACGAAGCGCCAACGCCGCACATCGCCCATCCGCCACATACCCACCGTCGGGATTATTACGTGGCGACTGACGGCTCCTTTGAGTCAACAGGCGCGGGTCTGGGTGTCATCATCGAAACGCCCGCCGGCCGGCGTGTCAAACGACTCGCCGTCCCGGACGAGGCGCCGGACAACAATGTCGCTGAGTACCGGGCGCTACATTTAGGCCTCGACGCCCTCGCTGCTCGAGCCCCGCAAACAGCCTCGGTCGGCATCCTCGTGGATCACAACGATCTGGCGAGCAACGTCAACGCTGCTGTTTTGGCCGGTCGGGACCGGGAATTCAGGACACTTGCCGAGGTGAATCATCCACCTGGAACAGCCAGCCATTGGCGCGGCATTCGGGCCCGAATCGCGGGTTTTGACACCATCCGGGCCGCCGCTGTTGCAAGCGAGTTGAACCCGGCGCATCCACTGGCAAACGCGCCCGACGAATTCGCCCACGTCAATCAGGCTCCAACCCGGACCGGCGAGCAAAACGCCGGGAGGAACGGGGCCCCGCCACCCTCACGGGCTGACCGACACGCCGGTGACTGAGTTAGCTCCCACTGGATTGTTCTTGTGCGTCGACGACGGCGACCGCAGCAAGGTTGACGATATCAGCGACTGAATCACCACGCTGGAGGACGTGAACCGGTTGGTCCATCCCGACCAGCATGGGGCCGATCGCCTCGGCGTTGCCCAACCGCTGGAGGATTTTGTATCCGATATTCCCAGCCTCGAGGTTCGGAAAGACCAAGACGGTCGCCGGCTCGGAAAGCTCCGAGAAGTCATAGGTCCCCGTCAACATGTCCTCGACGAGCGCGGTATCGGCCTGCATTTCTCCGTCGACGGGATACTCCACGTCAGGGCGGTTGCGCAGCTGTTTTGCGGCTTTGCGGGGTACCCGGGTCGCGTCGTCGTCGACGCTCCCGAAGTCCGAATAGGACAACATGGCGACTCGCGGCTCGACGTTGAATTCACGTGCCAGGGAGGCTGTGTGATGGGCGATCTCCTCGAGACACGCTGCCGACGGGTCCCGATTCACCGTCGCGTCCGCGACGAACACAACCCGATTCTGGAACGTGAGCATGTAGACCCCTCCGGCGAACTCCGCGTCCGCCGCAGTGCCGATCACCTGAAGCGGGGGCCGGAGTGCTGATGGGTAATGATAGGTCAGTCCCGTGAGCATCGCGTCTGCCTCGCCCCGGTCCACGAGCACACTGGCGAGGTAGTTTGGATCCTTGGTCACCAGGTCTCTTGCCTCACTCCGGGTCATCCCCTTCCGCTGTCGCTGTCCGTAGAGATGATCACTCTGTACGGTGAGATCGGCCTGCTGTGGGTCGAGGATTTCGGGGTCGAATTCGAGACCCAGTTGCTCGACCCGGTCGGTGATCGTCTCACGATCCCCGATGAGAACCGGTTCGGCGATCTCTGCATCGACCATCTGATTGGCCGCTCGGATGGTTTTCTCGTCTGCACCCTCCGCCAGAGCGACTCGTTTCGGGTCCGACTTCGCCTTGTTGTAGATGATCCGCATCATCTCGCGGGATTTCCCCAGGCGGGCTTCCAGGTCCTCGCGATAGGCCTCGAGGTCCTCGATTACGTGTCTGGCGACCCCGGTTTCCATTGCGGCCTTCGCGACAGCAGGGGCCACTCGGAGAAGCACCCGCGGATCCAGAGGCTTCGGAATGACGTATTCGGGACCGAACTGCAACGGTTGGTCCCCGTAGGCTTGGACGACTTTGTCGGGCACGTCTTCCTGTGCAAGGTCCCCGAGCGCCTCGGCAGCGGCCACTTTCATCTCCTCGTTGATCTCGCTCGCCCGGACGTCGAGGGCGCCCCGGAAGATGAAGGGAAATCCCAGCACGTTGTTGATCTGGTTCGGGAAATCCGATCGCCCGGTGGCTGCGATGACGGTGTCCCCTCGGGCCGTTTTCGCTGCCTGATAACCGATCTCCGGGTCCGGATTGGCCATTGCGAAGACCATCGGGTTTGCTGCCATCGACCGGACCATCTCCGGGCTGACGATATCACCGACCGAGAGGCCGACGAAGACATCTGCGCCCACCATCGCAGCAGCCAGACCACCCTCCGGGACGTCACGGGTGAAGGCCGCTTTGTATTCGTTTAACTCGCCAGCCTCGGCTCTGGCCTCGGTCAGGATGCCCTGGGAGTCACACATCGTGATGTTCTCCCGCGGAACCCCCAACGCCGTGTAGAACCTGCCCGTCGCGATGGCACTCGCCCCGGCCCCGGAAATCACGACTGTCAGGTCATCCAGTTCCTTGTCGAGAATTTCGACGCCGTTTAGGAGGCCTGCGCCCGTGATAATTGCCGTTCCGTGTTGGTCGTCGTGAAAGACCGGAATGTCCATCTGCTCGCGGAGTCGCGCCTCGATTTCGAAACATTCCGGTGCGCGAATGTCTTCGAGATTGATCCCCCCGAAGGTCGGTTCCATCGCCAGGACCGATTCGACGAGCGCGTCGGTGTCGCTCAGATCGAGTTCGATGTCGAACACGTCGATGTCGGCGAATCGTTTGAACAGCACTCCTTTCCCTTCCATCACCGGCTTCGCGGCGTCGGCCCCGATGTTTCCCAACCCCAAGACCGCACTTCCGTTCGAGATCACACCGACGAGATTGCTCTTGGCCGTGTAGGTGTAGGCCTCGGTTTCGTCCTCGTCGATGTGTTCACATGGTGCGGCAACCCCCGGCGAGTACGCCAGGCTGAGATCGCGCTGAGTGTTGGTCGGTTTCGTCGTGGAAATGGAGATCTTTCCCGGTGGATCTCGGGCGTGATAGTCCAAAGCGTCCTCGTCAAGTCCCATGTCCAGACGTCCCGCGGCCTAATGCAAAAGTCTACCCGCCCGTTACACGAAATCCCCGAGCCCTGATTGAGCCTCATCCTCCGAGTCGGCCTCCTTATCCCCCTCACCGTTTGATTCGGTCTGGGACGTCTCATCCGGTTCCGTCTCGAACGTCCCATCCGATTCGGTGGATTCGAGGGTTACGTCCTCGGTCTCTGATCCGTGACTGCCGGCAAAGGCTCCGCCCGAGTGCTCGACAGCGGCGGCTGCTCGTAATTCGCCGGCATCCTCGACGATCGACTGGACTTTGTTCGTGTCTTCGCCACTTCCCGTCACGAAGGCTACGTGTTTTTCCTCGAGGTCATACGCCGCCGTC
This sequence comes from Halodesulfurarchaeum sp., assembly GCF_036626455.1. Taxonomy (NCBI): domain Archaea; kingdom Methanobacteriati; phylum Methanobacteriota; class Halobacteria; order Halobacteriales; family Halobacteriaceae; genus Halodesulfurarchaeum; species Halodesulfurarchaeum sp. Next base: position 18,576 of record NZ_JAZKRK010000028.1, read on the forward strand.
ATCGCAACGGTCAATTCCCGGTTCTTGCAGTGGTGGGTCATCGCCGAAAGATACGGGAGGACGGTTCGGCGCGCACTTCCCATACTCATTCCCCCAATCTCGGCGATTTTGCGGGCCACGTAATCCCTCGTTTCTCGGGTCCCGCGAGAGCGGCCCAGTTTCGACCAGTAACTTGGGGGTCCGTACCGGGTCCAGCCGCCTTTCGTCCCGTCCCGGGCCGCGGCAACCCCGGCGGTGACATTGTCCGTCACGTACCGCCAGTAACTGTAATTCTGTGTCGCACGGACGCGCCCGAGCCACCGGTCTCCTGTCGACAGCGCGTCGTATGCCTGGGCCAACTCCCGGCCCTCGTAATCCTTCGGAACGTTGTCCTCGATCCAGTTGATCAGGTCATCCGGCGTTTCCTCGACATCGTACGCTGTTTTGAGGGCTTCTTCCGCGTCGGCCTCTTTCAGGACTGTGTCCAGGAAGGGGAAGATCCCTTTCGTTCGGTCGCGATTGCCCGTAACGACATCCTCGGCTTGCAGGACCGCGGTCGTCTCTGCAAGCGCCTGCAGGTCGTTGATCGCCGATCTGAGATCGCCGTCGTTTTTCTCCGCGATCGCCTCTAAGGCGTCGTCCTCGTAATCGATCCCTTCTCGCCGGCAGATATCCCGGAGCACCGGGAGGATCGACCGCTTCGAGACGTCCCGAAATTCGATGTCCTGACAGGCGTTTCGAAGCCCGGTTGATATCTCGTAAAACTCGTTGGCAATGAGAACGACCGGCTGAGTCCCCTCGGCGACCAGTCGCGAAATCGCCCCCGCGCCACCCCGGTCCACCGTGCCGTGGAGGTTGTCGGCTTCGTCGAGGATCACGAGTTTCCGCCCACCAGCGCCGCTACTGAGGGTGCCACTTCGCACAGCCTCTCCAGCGATTCGCTCGACGATGTCACCGGTCCGCTGGTCGCTCGCGTTGAGTTCGATCGTTTCCCAGCCCCGATCTGCAGCGAGCGCATGGGCCGCGGACGTTTTCCCGACCCCGGGGGAGCCGTGGAGGATGACTGCCTCTCTGTGCTCCGGCCACGTCTCGGCCCACGCTTCGAATTCGTCGCGAGCCGAGTCGTTCCCCCGGACCTCGGTCAGGGTTTCCGGCCGGTACCGTTCGGTCCAATCCGCCATTGCCCACTAGTTGCGGACTCCCGCGTTTATCGATTGTGGGTCAGCCCTGCGCTGTAAGTCGAGCCAGAAAGAGCTGTTTCTCACCCGTATCGGCAATCGAATCTGGAACCGTGTGGGTCCCGACGAGTTCGAAGCCCGCCGCTTCGAGGGCTGTGATCGTTTCGTCGGGGCCTGGATAACTCCACACCATCTCGACTCCCGAATCGAGCCAATCTGGGTTCCGCCCGGCCCAGCCTTCGGTTCCCGAGGAGAACAGTACCCAACCACCGGGTCGAAGGACCCGTGCCCACTCCTCGAAGACCGCTTGGTGGTCCGACCGCGGGACGTGAATGATCGAGTACAAGGCAACGACTGCGTCAATAATCGACCGACCAACCGGGAGGGCCGTCATTTCCCCCTGAAGGAGGGGTGCTGCGGGAACTGTCTTGGCTGCCAGCCGAAGTTGTTCGCGTGAGATGTCCAGTCCGATCACGTCAAATTGATCCACAAAATTGTTCAGGGCTGGTGTCCCATTGCCACACCCGACGTCCAGGATTCGAGCGCCCTCGTCGAGTCGATTGTCCAAATCCTCGAGAAAGGGCTTCGAAGCCGAGGATTCTCCTGTTGTGACAGCGTACTCCTCGGCTATCTCGTCATACCCTGCCTGGACGTCCTCGCGCATGTCAGCAGGTTTCCTCGGTCCCTCAAATGTCTTCTGGGGCGGAGAGGTCACGGGCCAGCATCTCGCCCCAGTGTTCGAAGCCGTGGTGATCATAAAACGTTCTGGCCCGGTCATTCGCCCGATCGACGTCCAAAAGGATCCGATCAAGCGGAAGGTCTTGTGCTCGGGCGGTCCTCACTGCGGCCTCCAGCAACTCCACCCCGACCCCAGTACCGCGAATCGCGGGGGCGACGTAGAGTTCGTTGAGGACGGCCCCGTCCCAAATATGGGCCATCGTGTCGGGAAGCACGAAGACGTAGCCGACGACCGAATCCCGCCGCTCTGCTACTTGTATGGCCCGGGATTCGTCTGTCCGGCAGCGATCGACCCAGTCGAGATAGCTGTGCCGGTACTGGTCATCGAGTTTGTCGGCATACCGGGTCGCTTTGGCGTCGTCACCGGTCCCTTCAGCGAGTCCCAGTTCGAATCCCTGTTTGAGTTCCCAGAGGGCATCGGCGTCCTCCTGGCGGTAGGGTCTGATCATGTGCCAGTCGGGGTGGGCCAGACAGTTAGCGCTTGGTATCAGTGCCGTTTGGTCCGAGCGGTTAGTCACTCGGCTGCAGGAATCGGCCGCCGATGAGTGTTGCACTCAGTCCCACGATGAGCAACTGCATTCCCGAACCCAATAGCGGGAACACTCGTTTTACTTGTTCGGGCTCCGTACCGGGACTCGGATCAACACCAGTGGAATAATGGACGGTCTCTGTCGAGCCAACCACCGCACCGCCTGCATCGGGCTGGGAGCGGTCGATGAATGTTTGGACGATGCCGCGTTGGTCCGAGAGGCGTAGCTCCCCCGAGACAGTGAGGAAGTTGTCCTGAACCGGATATAGGAGGTTCACGCCATTAGTGACGAGGTCCGGACCGATCCCACCCAGTACCAGCGCGACCACGCCCACACCGGCGATGCGTCGAGCCGGGGGCCCAAATCGGTCGATCAGTAACGAGCGGTTCCGCCTGCCGTCCGCAACGAGTAACCCGCCGAGTCCGAGCGGGACGAACACGCTATGAAACAGTGATCGATGGGCACCCGGGAGGACCAACCCCACAAACGTATCGAGGTCTGGGACCGCGGCAAAGGCCATTACGACACCGAGTGACCACCACCCGAACTCGTCCCGGAGCAGCGCCACGGCGACGATGCCACCGATGGCAACGTGGACCAGCGTGGATGGCATACCCACCTGCAGGGGACCCATGCCAATTTCGCTTTCGTTCGGCAACTGTCGAAATCCATCGGTGTGTTTTTCGGGTATTGGGACGAATGTCTGGGTATGGATAACCCCCGGGCAGGCCTGGCCGAACGTATCGCGGGGGAGGTCACACTCAGTGCAGACCCGGGTGCGACGTTGCGCAAGTGGCGGACTGACTTCGAGATATCCCAGACCGACCTCGCGGCGGAACTTGACGTCTCGCCGTCAGTGGTCTCGGATTACGAAAGCGGTCGCCGCGAAAGCCCAGGCACCGACCTGGTCACTCGGTTCGTCACAGCCCTCCTGGATATCGACGCGCGTCGAGGTGGGGACCACGCGAGACAGTTCGCCAGGGTGCTCTCCGCCGGGTTCGATAGCAACATCGTGCTCGACCTCCGGGAGTATCCACGGACAGTCGACCTGCGCACGTTCTATGACCATGTGGAGGCGACGGAAGTCGTGACAGGAAATCGACCGACCATCAGCGGCCATACGCTCATCGATAGCATCAGCGCGATCGCCGAACTGCCCTCCGAGGAGTTCTATCGGCTCTATGGGCAATCTACCAACCGTGTGCTCGGGTTCACGAACGTGACACGTGGTGAATCGCCGCTGGTCGCGTTACGTGTCGTCAATCCAAAACCCAACGCGATCCTCCTCTGTGGTTTGACAGAAGCAGACCTGTGGGAACACGCCCCTGATCTCGCACGTCGAGATGGGGTGTCACTCGCGGTGACGGAACTCGAAGCGGAAGCACTCAGAAATCGGCTCAGCGATTTTCCCTGATACCCCTCGACTACTCGATGAAGGTGTACTGGCGCTCGTTCATCGGGCCCCACCCGTCGAAGACAAACTCGCCATCGGGTTCGGTGAATGGTTCCTGGACCTTTTCCTTCGAATGGTTATGCTGGTCGTGGACGCGCTCGTACTCCTCGAAGGTTATCGGGTGACGTACATTGAGCAGCGTGTCGACTGCGTCGCCGTCAATTTCGTCTTCCCAGCCCTCGACGACAAGTTCTTCGTGGATTTCGGCCTGGGCACCGCTCCCGTAGGAGCCCACGAGAAGGGTTTCCCCGGCCAAATCGATCCCCTTTCGATTGGCATGAATTAGCGCACTCAAGCGGGCGAGGTGGACCGAACTCGTATACCAGTTCCCGACCCGGCTCGAAATGTCCACGGTCGGCTTGATGGCCCGTTCGTACCATTCACGGTACATGTCCGTCTCGGAGAGGGCGTCCATGTATTCCTGGATATCCTCGGAGAACGCCTCGCGGTCGTCATACTCCTCGGATCTGGGTTGGCGGCCGATCTGTTCGGCCAATGTGTCCTCGAGTTCGGTGTCCCGAATCGTGTGTCGGTATCCGAGGACAGCGGCCTTCCGGACCATATTCGGGAACGGCGTGTGGAATGGGATGAAGCGGTAGTCATCGGGGTGACTCCGACCCGTCTCGGATTCGAAGTCCTCCAGCGCTTCACGCATGCGTGCGAGATATACTTGCATCGAGCGCTTTCCGTCGACGCTCGGGAACTGCTGGTTGGGTTTCAGGAAGTCCGTCTCGTCGACCGAGCCGAAACCTTGCTCCATCGAAATCTCGACGATTGACGGGTCTTTGTTCACGTACATCGCGACGGCCCCGGCGCCCTGTGTCGCTTCTCCTGGGTCCCCCCGCTCGTAAAGCGCGGTGTCAGTCGTGATCACTATCGCACCCCGACCGCGATTCCGGCCGGCGGCGATCCAGTTGACGGCGTCGTTGAGCGCCTGGGTCCCCGAAATGCAGGCGAACTTTCGTTCCCCTTTGTTTGCATGGGTGAACACGCCGTCAAGAACCTGTTCGAGCGCACCGGCGATGTACGTAGAGGCGGGCTTTGACTTGTCAAAGGCGCTCTCGGTGGCGACGTCGATCCGGCCCACTTCCTTGGGATCGATCCCCTTGCGCTCCATCAACCGATGGGCCGCGTTAGCGCCCATGGTCACGATGTCCTCATAGGCGTCCGGGAACGAACTCTTGAACAAGCCGAGTCCTTTGGTGTATTTTTCCGGGTCGTCGTCCATGACCGGGGCGAACTCCTCGGGGAGGTCGAGACTGAGTTTCCCCGTCCAGATCTCGATGCCGTCGATTCCGACTGCAGTCATGTGTTATCGGAGTTACTGCTGGCTGGTTTATGGTACTGTCGATGGGTAGTTCGACACGTGTCGTACTTACCCCTACAAACACTCCACTCCGCGGCTACCAAGCCATTCCGAACGGCAATGAAATGCTCCGACAATCTCCGAGTTCCGCGTTGGGTCCATGCGCCCAATTGACAGAGGGTATCAGGAGCATCAGGAAAACAACACTGCGGCCAACTAAGACGTTACACCCATTTTCGTTCGAAATCTCCGTGCTCGGGTAGTCCCTCAAGGTACTGTCTTCGACTCCGTCGGGAACTGGTAGTGTAAGAATGGTTCGACCCTGGCCGGTCCCCTTTGCCGGAATCAGTCTTCTTCGATGACTTCCGGATCGGTCAAGGCTTCCTGCAACGAATCGAGACCGTTGACCCACTCGGTGACGAGTCCGTATTCGATGTCCTCGGTCACTGAGATATCGAGATCCTCACCGTGGATCAGCAGCGTTCCGGCCGCGGAGGCATGCCCCAGTGCCGTGTCAAGATCATCGTCTGCTTCGGCGTCCGCTGCGTGGCGGATGTGTTCCTCGATCGACCCCTCTTCGATCGGCCCCTCGGCGACGTATCGCTCGGCGCTATAGAAGACACAGACAAGACTGGTCTGGACACCGTCGACCAGCATGAGTGTATCTTCGGCCTCGATCTCCGGCTCCGCAAGGACGACTTCCCGAATATCGACCAGTTCGTCCATCGCGCGATCCGCATCGATGACTCCCTCATCGAGGGCGGTGAGAATCTTCGCCACCGCTATTGCGACGTCGTCCTGGAGGTTGAGCAGCAGACGCGCCGAGTCTTCGTTCTCCGGATCGATGTCTTCATCCCGAAGACGATCAAGCCAGTTCTCCCACCGTTCTTCGGAGTAAAACTCTGCTTCGGGGTCGCTCATACCCGAACTGGCGGGTGCCGCGGACTAAGGCCTTTCCTTCGAGTGACCAGTGGTCGCCTTCTTTACTCCGGCCCATCCAAAGGAGGGTATGAACGCGATCGAGCCCGACCCTGGGTCGGATCGGCCCCTTCCCGACCCGGACCAAGCCGGGTCGACACCGCTCGAAACCACACTCACTCACCGACGGTCCCGTCGGGAGTTCGGCCAGGGCCCAATTTCGCTCGCTGACGTGAGCCAGTTGCTTTGGGCAGCGCAAGGTGAAACCCATCCGGACGGCTTGCGAACCGCACCAAGTGCCGGCGCGACCTATCCGCTGGTCGTCCGGCTGAGCGTCGCCGAAAATGGGGTCCCAGACCTCGAGCCAGGGGTGTATCGGTATTGGCCAGGGGCACATACGCTTCGAACGGAGACCTCCCTCCCGGCACAAGCCGAATTGCAACGAGCAGCGTACGACCAAGAATGGGTGGGTGAGGCCCCGATCGTCGTGGCGATTTCAGGGGTCGTGGAGCGAACCGCGCGGGAATACGGACCTCGAGCTGGTGACCTGTACGTCCCGATGGAAGCCGGCCACGCCGGTGAAAATCTGCACCTTCAGGCCGAAGCGGTCGGTCTGGCAACGGTACCAGTGGGCGGTTTCAAAGACGAGGCTGTCGCCTCTGCGCTCGATCTGGGCCCTGAACGACCACTCATCATGTATCCGGTCGGACAGCGATCCAGCGAGTAGGACCTTCGAGTTAGCGATGCAGCAAGTGGGGCCTTCGAGTGGGCCGATTATCGCTCGAGTGTGTCCCGGGTATCAATGCCATAAATCGTCTGTGGTGTGTCAACGTGGGCGGCTTCGACGGCTATTTCGTGACCGATTTCGAGCAGCCAGTTCACCCTTCGGGGGACGGTTTTTGGCCCCATCACCGCTCCGGGCCGATCGGGATCGTCGATGAAATCAGTCTCCATCAAGAACGGGTCGGCTTCCTCGATGGCCGTTTCCAGGAACGGTTTCCGACTCATGACGCTTGGAGTGATTCCTGTAAGTGTGCCACTGCTGTAATGTTTCACGACCCGGTGTGGTGGGAGTGAAACGGCTTCGGCCCACTTCCCGATTTCCGTGAGGTCCTCTGACTCTTCGGTGTGGAGTTGCACCGCGACGTCCGCTTGCACGGCCACTTCGAGTGCGTGCCTGAGGACAGCGTTTGACGCCTCCCAGATCTCCGGTTGAACATCGTAGTGGGGGCGACCGGATTTGATCGCGACAGCGGCCCCTTCTGTTGCGTACTCGCCGGCGGTGTCAAGCCCGGCCATCATGAGGTCCCGGGCGTCCTCGACAGCCATCCCTCGGTCGTCGACGAGTCGGGAAATGAGCGCCGGATGGACGCCAATCACCGGCCAGGCCTGACCAGGGAGTACGGCAGTCGCATCGGCAACGAGTGATCGAGTCTCCTCGAAGACGGCGCCGAAATCCTGACCCGCTTCGGGTTCAACGCCGAGGTGCCAGGAGGGTTTGTTGACCACGAGAAGGTGGGTACCACCACTCCGGACGAAATCCTGCACCGCTTCGATTCCCTTCCCTTCCCGATCCAGGTGAAGGTGATTGTCGAGCACTGGCGTCCCCAGGTCGCGCATACCACTCTCTGTGGCCGGCGCTTGGAAAAACTGTCCGTTGAATAGTCTCCCCTCAATCGAGAACGACTGCGTCGTCGGCGGCCCGAACGAGAGCGTCCGAACGTCCGTGTTCTCCCGGTGCGATCGCGAACGTCCCGATTCCGGTTCGGTTGGCCAACTCGATAACCGGTTTGAAATCGGTGTCTCGGGAGGCGATAGCGAGAACGTCTAAATCGGACTCGAACACGGACGCAGTGGCCTCTACGGCGAGTTTTACGTCGACGTCTCCGCTGGTTACTCGAACGTCGAAGCCGTGGGCTTCACCAGCCTGGATAAGGCCCGCCGGAGCGTTCTCGTCGAGATACAATCGTGTGACTGCGAGTGTCCCCTGCTCTGATCCACACTCTCGGAGGTCTTCGAGATCGACTTCGAACTCATCTCGCAACACGTTCGGCCCATCGACGAAAAGCCCGACTCGTGTCTTCGAACCGAGACGGCGCGAGAGCCAGCCCATAGCCATAGCTTGTGGGTCCCAAATATAGGAGTACTGATTGTCCGATTGCTAAATCTCAGAAATGTCGCAGCACGCACGGGTATAGGAAGGCATTAATTGCCGGGGACTATGAGTTTACATATGGCCCTGCGACCGCCACCGCTGCATGCGGTTCACGACAACCGAGGTGCGTCGTTCACTGATTTCGGCGGGTGGGAAATGCCAGTCGAGTTCGATTCGATACACGAAGAGCACGAAGCCGTGCGAACGGCCGCCGGTCTCTTCGATGTCTCGCATATGGGCGAGGTCACTGTCACGGGGCCAGACGCGACGACCTTGCTGAATCGGCTCACGACAAACGACGTGTCCGCGCTCGATCCTGGCCAAGCCCAGTATTCGACGATAACGAACGAGGATGGCATCATTCTCGATGACACGGTCGTCTACCGGCTTCCCGAGTCGGTTCCGGAGGGAACGCCTGGTGAGGGTGCTGATTACTTGTTCATCCCGAATGCGGGCCACGACGAGCAGATGCACGAGCGATGGACGACCCATCGCGATGAGTGGGACCTCGACGCCGACGTAACGAACCGAACCGGCGACTACGGCATCGTTGCAGTTCAGGGGCCGGATGCCGAGGACCTCGTTGCCGACGCTGCTGGTGACGATGCAAGGGACCTCGGACGGTTCACTGCACAAGCGATGACGATTGCTGAGACCCCGTGTTGGGTCGCTCGGACCGGGTACACGGGCGAAGACGGC
>NZ_JAZKRK010000029.1:0-27182 GCF_036626455.1 Halodesulfurarchaeum sp.
GAACTCGAAATTCCGATGATCAGCGGGGCCGAACTGACCCAGCTCGAATCGGGCCAAACGGTTACCGTCGACGGCGAACGGGGGGTCGTATACGAGGGAGACGTCACCCAGTCGAGTGTCGAACGCGGGCGAGGTGACCGATGAGCGACTGGAAATACGGGGTTGAAGACGTAGGGCCGGAGGCCGAAGAACCCGAACCGGAAATCAAGGCGGGGTCGCCAAAACTCGAACACGTGATCCCGTTTCTCCTGGGCGCAGGACTGGCTATCGCGTTGCTTCTCATCAGCATCTGAGCCCGATTGCGGCAAGCCCCACTGGCCGGGTAACGGTTTTCCCCACCGGGCCCGAACACTGTGATATGGTATCGCTCCTCGGCCAGTCGCTTTCCACGCTCTTGCTCCTGGCAGGCCTCATCCTCACGGTATTGGAGGGGTTTGCACCAGGCGCCCACTTCATCGTCATCGGAGTGGCCCTGTTAGTGGCGGGACTTTTCGGCCTCCTCCTCCCAGCAATCGCAACGCCGCTCGTGTTGGGCCTGGTTGTGTTGGGCGCCGGCGCCGGCTCGTTTTACCTCTACCACCATTTCCAGTTTTACCAGGGAAGTGATCGGGGTAAAACGGAGGGGTCGGCCGAACTCGTGGGGGAGCGCGGCTACGTCCTCGAACGGGTCACATCCCGATCCGGTCGCGTGAAACTCAAGTCCGGAGGCTTTGACCCCACCTACGAAGCCCGGAGTCGGACCGGGGAAATTCCCGAGGGCGCCGAAATCATCGTCATGGATCCCGGTGGTGGGAACGTCCTCACAATTGAAGCAGTCGCGCAGCACGACGACATCGATCGGGAGCTCGAACGAGAGACAAAGCAAACTCAGGAGGGGGAGTCCGCCGACACCGAGGCAGAGCGGGCCTAAAAGAGGCAAAAGAGAAGCGAAGTTAACCGGCTGGCGTACCTTTATCCACGATCAGCCCCTAGTGAAATTATGACATTCGTCCCCCTGCAAACAATACCCAGTGTGTCATCCCTAACCGTGGTTGGATTGCTGGTGCTGATCCTTCTCATCGTCGCGGTCTACCAGGCCGTCGAGATCGTCGACGCCTACGAGAAGGAAGCCTTGACCGTTTTCGGAGAGTTCCGAGGGCTCCTTGAGCCAGGGATCAATTTCATCCCACCCTTTGTCTCCCGCACGTACATCTTCGACATGCGGACCCAGACGATCGACGTCCCCCGGCAAGAGGCTATCACCCGGGACAACTCGCCAGTCACAGCCGATGCCGTGGTCTACATTCGCGTGATGAACGCAAAACGGGCCTTCCTCGAGGTTGACGATTACAAACGTGCCGTCTCGAACCTTGCTCAGACCACCCTCCGTGCAGTCATCGGGGACATGGAGTTAGACGACACGCTCAACAAGCGCCAGGAGATCAACACCCGCATTCGCAAGGAACTCGACGAGCCCACGGACGAGTGGGGAATTCGGGTGGAGTCAGTCGAGGTCCGAGAGGTCAATCCGTCCAAGGACGTCCAGCAAGCGATGGAGTCCCAGACCTCCGCCGAGCGGAAACGTCGGGCCATGATCCTGGAGGCCCAAGGAGAACGTCAGTCCGCGATCGAGCGCGCGGAAGGGGAAAAGCGCTCGAACATCATCCGCGCACAGGGTGAAAAGCAATCTCAGATCCTCGAAGCCCAAGGCGATTCGGTTTCGACGGTCCTTCGGGCCCGCTCCGCCGAATCGATGGGCGAGCGCGCCGTGATCGAGCGCGGCATGGAGGCCTTGGAGGAAATCGGTAGCGCGGAGAGTACGACCTTCGTCCTCCCACAGGAGTTGTCCTCCATGCTCGGTCGATATGGCAAGCACCTCACGGACAGCGACATTGCCGAACCCACCGATGGGCTGGAAAGCCTGGATTTCGACCAGGAAACCCGGGAAATGCTTGGATTGGACAACATTGAGGGCATCGTCGACAAGATCGGTGCACCCATGGAAGTGGAGGAAGGAGATCTCACCGAAGGCACAGGCTCGGTCAAACCCGCAGAGGAGGTCATCGAGGAGATGGACGTCGAACTCGACGAAGAGCCCGAAACCTAAGCCACTGATCTAGGTGTGACTATCGACGAAGAGAAGCGAACGACCCTTCGTAAATTTGCCGCGGTCGGGGCCGGAAGTCCCTTTTTGGGGCTTGCCGGCCGAGAGGAGAGCGAGAGCGACGCCCGGGATGCGATTGTGGGCTATGTAGATACGACACCTGGAGCACATTTCTCGAAAATCAGGGACGACCTTTCGCTCGCGACTGGCGAGACACAGTATCACCTTCGGCGACTCACTGACAGTGACACGCTGGAAGGCTACCGTGACGGGGACTACAAGCGGTATTTCCCCGCCGGTCAGTTCGGGGAGTTCGAAAAGGTGGCACTTGGATATCTCAGACGACAGACGCCCCGGGCGATGTTGATGGCAGTCCTGGAAGACCCCGAACTCACTGGAACAGAACTTGCAACGGAACTCGACGTCTCCACGGCGACCATCAGTACCACGGCCTCCGAGATGGCCGAGGCGGGGGTACTCGACCGGGATAATTGCTATCGAGTCACCGATCCGGAGACAGTACTCTCGCTGTTCCTGCGGTATGGGCGAACCTTCGACGAGAGGACCCGGCAGTTTTCGACCGACGCTGCGGCCTTGTTTCAGTACGATCCCTGACCCTGTTCAAAGGCGACACCGGATACTGTTCAGACAAGACCCAGCGCCTATTCAGTGCCACAGACTGAGTTAGGCGGTCGTTACTTGCCAGGTCGTCGATGAGGAGTAGCCCCACTGTTCGATTGCAAGACCATGGTCAGCGCGCGCGATCGCTTTCATGTTTGCACCCACTTCCTTCGCCGAGAGGTCGAGTTCATCGCCGATGAGCCGGGATTTGAAATAGGTCTCCGCCGGAACCCGCTCGCGGAGGTAGGCCAAAATGCGGCGCTGTTTGGGCGTCAATCCATCAGTGTCCAGTTCCGACGCCGAGGCTCCCATACCTGCACTGTAATCGTCCAGTTCAAAAGCCAGTTTGGTACGAAAGGTTAATCGGGCATTCCGCTTCAGAAAGTTCTTACCACGCGCTACCCGAGACCGGAGACATGGACGCGGCGGCTGTCGAGGTCAGCGTGGTGCTCCCTGCATACAACGAGGAGTCCACTATCAAATCGACCGTGGCGGTCACCCTCGACACGCTCTCGTCGTTTCTTTCACCCGGACAATTCGAGGTCATCATCGCCGAGGACGGGTGTGAGGACCAAACCCCCGAAATCGCCGATCGGTGTGCCGATTCCAACGAGCACGTTAATCACTTTCATAGCGACGAGCGACTCGGGCGCGGAGAAGCGTTGAACCGCGCCTTCGAGTCAGCGGCTGGGGACACCCTCGTTTACTTCGACACGGACCTGGCGACGGACATGTCCCACCTCGAAGAACTCGTCGAAAGCGTGCGGTCAGGTGAGTACGATCTGGCGACAGGGTCTCGCTGGATGCCCGGAGAAGAGGCAGCCAGGCCGCCCAAACGAGCCATCTCGAGTCGCGGGTTCAATTTCCTGGTTCGCACCCTGTTGGGCTCGGAACTCCGAGATCACCAGGCTGGGTTCAAGGCATTCAGCCGAGACGCCTTCGAGGATCTCAGACCGGTCGTCCAGGATAGCCACTGGTTCTGGGATACGGAAATGCTCGTGAAGGCCCAGCGACGTGGCTATCGCGTGAAAGAGTTCGCCGTCGACTGGACCCCGAAGGGTGATTCGAAGGTGGACCTGGTTCGGGACGTGCTGGGAATGGGAAGTCAGATCCTCCGAACCGCCTGGGAGATTCGTATCAAACCCTACGCGAACAGACGCACAGGGATGGTCGCCGGCTTGTTCCTGTCCGTCATTGCAATTGCCCTAATGTTCGTCTATCTCGATCCCCGGACGGTTTTCGCGGAAATGCTGCGGGCCGACCCGGTGTTGATCGGGCTGGCTGCCGCGGTCTATGTTATGTCCTGGCCCATCAGGGGGTGGCGATACGCGGACATCCTCTCTTCGCTCGGCTATCGGGAACGAGTCGGATTTCTCACCGGAGCGATTTTCATCAGCCAGACCGGGAACCTCGTCTTTCCGGCCCGGGCCGGAGATGCCGTCCGAGCCTATGTCGTCAAAGCCCGACGGGCGGTCCCCTACACCACGGGCTTTGCCTCACTCGCCGTCGAGCGAGTGTTCGACCTGCTCACGATCACGTTTCTGGCAGGCGGGGTGCTCCTTGGAATGGCCGGGCTCGCACCGGATCAAGTCGCGGCCCTGAGTCGGACCCTCTCAGAGGGGGTCGGGCTCTCGGTTGCACAACAGGAAAGCGCACGGACCGCGATAATCGTCGCGACAGTGGTTGGAGCCGGGGCAATCGGCGCGGTGGTCGTTATCGTGCTCTCGGCCCGGTCAGATCGCAACCGAATTCGGGGACTAGTCGAGTGGACATCGGAGGACTCCTATGTGGAGTTCGTCGCGACGATTCTGGAGCGGTTCGTTGGCGATGTCCAGCGTGTCGGCGCGGAACCACGGGCCTTCACAAGGGTCGGCGGCGCGAGTCTCATCATCTGGGCGATAGACGTGTTCACGGCTATACTGGTTTTTCTGGCCTTCGGAATCACGATTCCATTGGGCTTACTCGTCGCAGTCGGGTTTTTCGCCGTGAGTGTGGGGAACCTCGCGAAGGTATTACCACTCTCTCCCGGGGGGATCGGGCTCTACGAAGCAGCCTTTACGGTGCTCGTTGTCGCGATGACTCCGGTCGCCCCCGCAGCCGCGCTCGGGGTTGCAATCGTCGACCACGGGGTCAAAAACGTGGTTACGGTTCTTGGCGGCGCGGCATCGATGGTCCTGCTCAACGTCTCATTAACCGAAGCGATGCACGGATCAGCGGAGGTTGAGGAGACGAAACCGACCGATCAAGGGTAATGCCCAGAGACAAAACCAACCGATTACTCGTAATGCCCGGAAACGATCGGCCCGAGCGCCACTGCGACCGCATGTCGAAGGGCGTCCTCGCGTCCGATCGTATTCCCGGTAAAGACGCCCACAGCGCCGCGACCGGTTTTGATCTCCTCGGTCCCAAGGCGCGCATCAAGTAGCGGCCCAAGTTCTGCCCCCTGCTCCAATTCGGTCCCGATCTCGTCCGGAAGTCGAAGCCGTGGACCCGAACCAAGGGCACAATTTGAGCCGTCGTCGATCGCCGCCCACATCGTCAGAAACCAGCCCTCCAAGCCGTTTATCCTGGCAACCCCGCCCTCGATTCCGATACCGAGATCGTAGTCGCCTGCCGCTCTGGCCCGCTCGGCCCGGTTTTTGGCGCCTTCGACAGTCTCGGTCGTCGTAAGGGGCTGTTCTGCCACACCGGGATCAACGTCGATCCGATCAATCGTGGTGGCCAGATCGCCGAGTGCTCCCACTGTCGCCCGGTGCTTGACCGGATTCGTGCTTCCGACGGCGACGCGCATACCGATACCTCCGAGGCCGACCCAATGAGTGTTTTGTCGGTGGGGTTGGTGTGTGAATGGTTTCCAGAGTCCAAAATTTTTCGAGCAAATCCCGAACCGTCACGATTGTTTCACAAAAAGAAAACACAAACGTTAAGTAAGTTTTGTCGAAACCGATGGGCCACCGAATCTCCGCTCGAACGGATTACACATATGTCAAAATCAAGGCTCAAATCACGCGAACAAGAGGAAAGCAAAACGGAACGAACAGACGCCTGTCCGGAGTGTGGCGGCCTGGTCGTCCACGACGAAGAACACAGCGAGAAAGTCTGTGCGGACTGTGGTCTCGTCGTCGAAGAGGAAGGGATCGACCGCGGACCCGAGTGGCGGGCATTTGACTCCCAGGAGAAAGACGAGAAGTCCCGTGTCGGCGCGCCCACGACGAACACGATGCACGACAAGGGGCTGTCGACGAACATCGACTGGCGCAACAAAGACGCATACGGTAATTCGCTTGGCTCACGCCAACGCCAGAAGATGCAGCGACTCCGCAAGTGGAACGAACGATTCCGCACGCGAGACGCCAAAGAGCGGAACCTGAAACAGGCCCTCGGCGAAATCGACCGGATGGCGAGTGCGGTCGGACTGCCGGACAACGTCCGGGAGACCGCCTCTGTCATCTACCGACGGGCGCTCGAGGAGGACCTGCTGCCGGGCCGCTCGATTGAGGGCGTCTCGACTTCCTGTGTGTACGCCGCTGCCCGTCAAGCCGGTGTTCCACGGAGTCTCGACGAGATCAACGACGTCAGTCGTGTCGACAAAGACGAAATCGCGCGCACCTACCGCTACGTGATTCGCGAACTCGGCCTCGAAGTCAAACCGGCCGATCCCGCGAGTTACGTCCCACGATTTTCCTCCTCGCTCGAACTGAGCGACGAGTCCCAGCATCGAGCCCGCGAACTGCTCGAAAACGCCAAGGAAAAGGGCGTTCACAGCGGCAAAAGCCCGGTCGGCCTGGCCGCCGCCGCGGTCTATGCGGCTGCCCTGTTGACGAACGAAAAGACCACACAAGCGAAAGTCAGCGAAGTCGCGGATATCTCCGAGGTCACGATCCGGAACCGGTATCATGAACTCCTCGAGGCCGAGGACTCGATCCCAGTCTGATCCCAGGCCATGCTCGACTTCGAATCGTTTCGGCTCGCGGCTTCGACCGCAACTCTCGACGCCGAGCCCCGGGCCCGTGAACTTGCAGACCTGCTCGAGTTCCGCATGGATCTTACAGCGGATCCCCTCGAACAGCTACACACCTACGAGGGCGAACTCGACATTCTCGTCACGAATCGGCCCCAGTGGGAAGGCGGCGAACGCGAGGAGACCCCCGAGCGCCGCGAGGAGTTGCTCGAGGCGCTTTCGATCCCAGCCGTCTCAGCCGTGGATCTCGAACTCCGGACTCTCGAATCCCCGGACAAACTGACTGATATGGTCCCCGTACTCGATGCGGCCCGCGAGGAAGACCTGCCGATCATCGTCTCGGTACACGACTTCGAGCGAGCGCCCTCCCGAGAGACACTCGTGGATTTCGCCCACCGCGGCAGTCAGTACGGGACGGTCGCCAAACTCGCAGTAACACCCGAGACACCCGATGGCGTTCTCGACCTGCTTCAGGCAACCCACGATTTGACGCGGGAAGGCCTGACTGTCGCGAGCATGGCGATGGGCGAACTCGGTTCGCACACCCGCGTTGTGGCTCCGGTGTATGGATCAAAACTCGGGTATGCGCCAATCGAAACCGAGGACGCGACGGCTCCGGGTCAGTTCGATCTGGCAACGCTGTCCTCGCTGCTCGAAACGTTTGGTGCGAGACACGAGCGGATTTAAAGACTTAACCGTCAAAGTCACAAATCCATCGTGTGCAGCGGACCTGGTTCACGCGACGATCCCTCGTCGCCTCGATACTCGCGCTGGTCTATCCCGGACTCGGCCACGTCTACCTGCGGGCCTGGCTCCGGGCCATTGCCTGGTTCGTCGTCGCTCTCATCGCCGCCGCAATGGTCATGCCCGAATCGGCGTATGCCGCCTACGAAGCCAACGGCTTTTCGGGCCTCCTTGAGGTGAGTCAAAATCTGCCGATGGACGTCCTTTTGAGCATGACCGTGATCAGAGTCTTGAACGCGCTTGACGCGTATCTCACGGGGCTGCAAACCGCGGCAAAAGAAGCAGCGGAACCGGAAGCAGCGAACACCTGCCCGGAATGCGGGAAAGAACTCGATGAGGACCTCGATTTCTGTCCCTGGTGTACGACCCGCCTCGAACCCGAGGATGAAACGCCAACGATCAACCGGTAGGCTACTGGTCGGAGAAACCGATGAGGGTTACTTCTCGATGATCCGTTCGTCGATGGACTCCCCGAAGTGCCGGCCACCAGGCTGGGTGTACACGAGCACATCGTCACCGGCTTCCAGGTCAGTCACAGCTTTGCGGCCCGATTTGGCCTGCACTTTGATCGTTTCGGCGTTTTGAATGAGCGTCTCGATCCGATCGCCCTCGTCGGTTTCGGCCTGCAACCGGAACATCGGACGCCGCTCGATTTTCGCCCGACCCACGACGGCATCGCGGGTGTGACCGTCCGTATCCACGACCTGGACTTCGTCCCCGCTCCCCAACTCCGAAAGGTAGGTCGTCGAGCCGTCCGGCAACCGAGCATAGGCGTGAACCGCCCCGGCGTTGACCCGGAACGGCCGTGAAGCGACATACGGCGAATCTGCCGTTTCCGCGTGCACGAAGAAGAGGCCACGAGACATGCTTCCTATCAGCATCCCTTCGTCGTGATCGAAGAGACTGCCAGTGTCCACACAGACCCGGTCCGCGCTCCCGGCCGGTTCGATGGTCGTCACCTCGGCATATTCCAGGTCCATTTCCTCGCGGTCGACGTCATCTCGGATGGCGACCGTTTTGCGAATCTCGTCTGGGTCGTCCGTATCGAGCAGGACCCCACTCGCCCCCAATTCAAGCGTTTCATAGGCTGTTTCGGCCTCTTCGGCGGTCGTGACGCCGGCAATCAGATCGGTCTGGGTCCCAATGCGCGCAATGAGATTCTCAAGTGGAATGATCTGCCAATCTTCGCCCACGACGATCGTGTGATCCGCGTCCTTCGCGGCCGCGGACGCGAACTCCTCGTATTCGGGGCCGAAAATCCGGACGTAGGCTCCGTTAGCCCCGTTCCGTCGGAGCGTCGAGAGGTCGGCTGAGCCCGCAAAGTCACTTGGCAGTTCGATTGTCCCGTCACCCTCACCGTCCTTGCCGACGATATATCGATCGGCATGGCCCAGGTCTTCGGCCTCGTCGCCGATGACATCCACGTCATCAGTCACGAAAGCGGCAACGTTGACCTCCCCGAGTTCGCGGACGCGGTCGACGTCCCACTCGTCGACGAGAATCCAGTCCACCCCGGCCTCCAACCCGGCCGTAATCCGTCGTTTTCGCGTTTCCCAGTCGCCGACCTCGTCGTCGGCTTTAATCCAGACGCTGCGTGTCATACTCGATCACACACATGGCCCGACCTTGAACGTGCCGGACCCGCCCGACTGCAGCGAAACACGTCTTACCCCCTGGCTAGGGCTTGACCGGGAGGTCGAATCGGTCCATCGCATGCTCAACCTCGGCCCGCTCGTGCACGACAGCTGCGACTGCCGAGGAGATCGCATAGGGATCGGGGTGCTGGAAAATGGTTCGGCCCATCGAAACGCCCGCACCGCCGACATCGATGGAGTCACGCACGGTTTTGAGGGTCTCGCGATCGCTCGACGGACTCCCGCCGGCGATAATGACCGGTTTGCTGGTCGATTCGACGACGTGTTCAAAGCCCTCCGGATCCCCGGAGTAGGCGGTTTTCACGAGATCGGCCCCGAGTTCCTCGGCCAACCGTACCGCATGGCCCAGGTTCTCGGCGTCGTGTTCGTCGACTCCCGGACCGCGAGCATAGGCCATCGCCAGCACTGGCATCCCGAAACGATTCGCCACTTCAGTGACATCGGCCATGGCCGCGATCTGGTCGGGTTCGTGGTCGCTGCCGACGTTGATGTGAAACGAGACCCCATCCGCACCAAGGCGAACAGCCTCTTTGACAGTCGCCGTTTGACGTTTGTCGGTTTCGTCGGGCCCGATTTCGGTTGAACCGTTGAGGTGAATGAGATAGCCGGCGTCGTTCCGATTCGGAATGACCCGCTCAGCCAGCCCTTTCTGGGTCAACACGGCATCGGCCCCGCCATCGGTTACCGCGGTAATTGTCCCCTCGATGTCTTTGAGCCCCTCGACTGCCCCCATGGTGATCCCATGGTCCATCGGTACGGTGACGAACTTCCCGTCCCGTCCGAGTCGTGACAGTCTCGCGTCGGTCCCTGTCGACATTGCCAGCCTATAGCAATCGGGTGGCTATGTTCGTTCCGGTTTATCGGCCAGCCCGGACGCCGGCGGCCAACTCCGCAGCCTTGTTTTCGAGTCGGTTACTGACGGTTTCGCCACTCGCGATGATGTCCACGAAGACGCTCCCGGCAACCACGCCGTCTGCGCCGGCGTCGACGATCTGTTCGGCCTGCTCCGCTGTGCTCACCCCAAAGCCCACTGCTGTAGGTGTCTTCGTCTCCGGCAAGCGATCAAGCGAACGGCCAGTATGGGCGCTCACGTCGGACCGGGCACCGGTCGTGCCGAGGCGGGCCTGGACGTACAGAAAGCCACTCGCCCGGTCGACGATCCGGTCGAGTCGGTCACCTGTCGTGGTCGGCGCAACAATGAACACTGTCGCAATATTCTGAGCCGCACAGGCCTCGAGAAGGGCGCCACTCTCCTCGACGGGCAGGTCCGGGACGATCAACCCCGAAAGCCCCACTGCGGCGGCCTCCGAGACGAACTCAGTGATGTCGCCGTCACCGTAGCGAAACAGCATGTTGTAGTAAGTCATCGCCACGAGCGGAACCCCGAGATCAAGCCGATCGATCAGGTCCAGATATCGGTCAGGAGTCATTCCAGCGTCGAGCGCCCGACGAATACCCGCCTGGATCGTCGGTCCATCAGCGACCGGTTCGGAGAACGGGAGTCCCAATTCGAGGACATCCGCTCCGCCGTTGACGAGTGCCTGAGCGTACTCGGCCGTGTCTTCCGGCGTCGGGTCACCGGCGACAAGATACGGAACCAGCGCCCCACCCTCAAAGGCCTCCCGAATAGACTGCTTACTCACCGGAAAACACCTCCAGGTTCGGCGCGGAATCGAGGTTCCGCCGGTCGCTCTCCTCGATCACGGTATCCAGGTCCTTGTCTCCCCGACCGGAGATGGTGACCAGAACGGGACCGTCGAACTCGTACTCACCAAGGGCGGCGACCGCATGGCTGCTCTCCAGTGCGGGGATGATCCCTTCGGCCCGAGACAGCAGATGAAACGCATCGAGTGCTGCGTCGTCATCGACGCTCACCGGTCGGATCAGGCCTTCGGCAGCCATGTGGGCGAGTTCCGGGCCAACACCGGCGTAATCGAGGCCTGCACTGACACTATGCGATTCGACGATCTGCCCCGAGTCTGTCTGGAGGAGGCGGGTGTGAGCCCCGTGCAAGACGCCGTCAGTACCCGTCGAGATCGAGGCCGAGTGTGGGGCGTGTTCGGCGTCGGAATCGATGGTGAGGGACTCTCCGCCCGCCTCGACAGCAACGAGATCGACCGGGTCCTCCCGGAAGTGCTGAAACGAGCCCATCGTGTTCGAGCCGCCGCCCGCACAGGCCAGCACAGTGCCCGGAAGCCCATCCATCAGATCGATGGACTGCCCGCGCGCTTCCTCCGAAATGACGGCCTGGAAGTCCCGAACCATGCTCGGGAACGGATGCGGACCGACAACGGACCCGATCACGTAGTGTGTGTCTTCGACATTCGTGGCCCAGTCCCGCATCGTGGCGTTGATCGCCTCTTTCAGCGTTCCAGACCCTTCGTCGACGGGATTGACCGCCGCGTCGTGTGTCAGCATTCGGAACACGTTGGGCCGCTGGCGCCGGATATCCGTCCGCCCCATGAAGATCTCACAGTCGATGTCGAGGTGGGCACAGGCCATGGCGACCGCGGTGCCGTGTTGTCCGGCGCCCGTCTCCGCGATGATTCGGTCCTTGCCCATGTATTGGGCGAGCAAGACCTGGCCAAGTGCGTTGTTGAGTTTGTGTGCACCGCCATGCAGGAGGTCCTCGCGTTTGAGGTACACCTCCGCGTCGAATTGCTCGCTCAGGGTGTCCGCACGATGCAGCGGCGTCGGACGGCCACCGAACTGACTGAGTCGGGTCCGAAACTCGTCCATAAACCCGTCTTCGTTGTCCAGAACGTAGCGTTCGTAGGCCGATTCGAGTTCCTCCACCGCCGGCATCAGGACTTCAGGAACGTACTGACCGCCGTAGTCGCCAAACCGACCCGCGCTCATCGAGAGACCAACTCCTCAGTGTTCGATTCGATATCCCCGTTCATGATCGCGGAGCCAACGAGCAATCCATCAGCACCGGCATCAAGCATCCGCTCGCGGTGGGCCGGGGTTTCGATGCCACTCTCAGCGATGACGGTCACGTCATCCGGTATGGCTGGTGCCAGGGTTTCGACCGTCGACCGATCGACGGTGAGAGTCCCCAAATCCCGGTTATTCACACCGATAACCTGTGCCCCGGCCGCAACCGCCTGCTTGACTTCCGCTCGAGTGTGAGTCTCAACAAGCGGGGTCATGCCCCGCTCGCGAGCGGCCTCTATCATCCCCTCCAAATCGTCAAGAAACCGGGTAATCAGGAGGACTGCATCCGCTGGGCCGGCATCGAGTTGTGATTCGTTCAACACGAAGTCTTTCCGTAGGACTGGGGCCGACACCGCGTCCCGCACGACTTCGAGGGCCTCGATCGACCCCCCGAAATGATCTGGCTCGGTCAGTACCGAGATCGCACTTGCACCTCCAGAAACCATCGTTTCGGCCGTCGTCACCGGGTCGATCGACTGCTCGTATTCCGCTGTCGGACTCGTCGGTTTGATCTCCGCGATGAGCGGGGCAGAACCCGTGTCCCGTGCTGCGGCGAGAGAGTCCGTCAGCGAACGTGCCTCGACTGCAACTCGCTCGTCGCTCCGAGCTCGTCCCCGGGCGGCTGTGAGAATCTCCCGCACTGGCGGCGCGAGTGATTCGTCGGTCGTCGGCTCTATTGTACCCATTATTGTTCATTGATGAACGGATATGTACATAACTGTTGTGACTCCGGGCCAATCTTCAAGTCCGGACCCGGCCAAAGTGAACCCATGTCGGGGACCGGAATCTTCGCACGGACGTTCGAGGAGCTCGACGCTGTCGTCCAGATCGGCATCGCAAACGGTCGGGTGATTAGCCTCTCTGTCCCCGATACCCCCGAGCCGAACGCATCGAGCGACAACGAAAAACTGGACTGGATCGATGGCTACCTTGCTGGAACCGAGCAGGACGTCACCGACATCGAGATCGGGTTGACCGTTCCGGGGGAGCAACGAACTGTCCTCGAAAACGTCCGAAAAATTCCCTACGGTGAGGAACTCCGTCTCAAGCGGGTCGTCGCCCGAAGTCAGGGATTGGACCCTGATGCTGAGGCTGTTTTGAAAACCGCTCGGACGGCGCTGGCAGAGAACCCGATTCCGCTGTTCATCCCGGATCACCGAGTGGTGGATGGACCCAGCGGCCTCCCGGCCGACGTCGAAGCGACGCTCCGGAAAATCGAGGGGTTGTAATGTCAGTCAAGTCAACGGTTCATTCGGACCGGGTTCAGACTCAGCAGGTTTCGTCTTCCCTGGCACGTGACTGACGAATTCGACCAGGTCGATCAAATAATGCGCCCCAATGACGAGCCAAAGGCTTCCCGTCCAGACATAGGCTGCCCCTAAGGCGACGCCGAGGAGCGTGGCGATCCCCATTCCGAGCCAGCCCTGTGCCGTATGAGCGCCCCCAAAGAGGATCGCAGATCCGACAATGAGGAACCCGGTCGGTACCGGTGTGGCGACCGCAAACGCACCGATCAGCACCCCTCGAAAGAGGAGTTCCTCAGTGATAGCGATCGTCGGAAGCAATAGCCCGAGTAACACCACCCATTCTGGACCAGTCGCCGGTGTCAACAGGTCACGGAGTTGGTTCTCAGCGGTCTCAAAATTCGATGTCACCCGAGCAGCGGCTTCGTTCAGGACGATGAGGGCACCAGCTACACCCACCAACCAGGCCCACTCAGGAACCATCTCGATGCCTAGCGGTTTCAGCGGGACGCCAGTCCACCAGATCACCACCCCAATGAGACCAAGCACGAGCCCGTGTGAGACCACGACGTTCAGATACAACGCCGACCGGGACAACTGAGCGAGCGGTCCCGTCTCGATTGTCACGAGTCGAGCCGTCCGTCTCGCCAGGACGACCACGGCAAGCGCAAGTGTCACAGAAAAGAGCACGAACAGGTCCCAGGCTGGGGCTGCCATCGGTTCCACTGGGTTCCGTAGCGTCAAGAAATTCCCGACCCGCCCGAAAAATCGCGCTCGTTACTGCGGCGAGGGGTTCGTCCCTGTCGCTGCCGCCCCTTCGGTGGCCTCAAGCGCTGTTCCCGTGATCGACTTGAGGCGATCGACGAGCGAGTCTTTCTCCGGTTCGCCGGCGAGGGCCACGTCCAGAACCTCGCTGATGTCGGAGACCGGAATGATCTCGATCATTTCCTCGTACTCATCCTCGATCATTACATCCTGCTCATTGGCCCTCGGGATGATCACGCGATCGTAGCCTGCCTTCGCGGCCGCTTCGATCTTATGCGTGACCCCACCAACTGGGAGGACATCGCCGCGGACCGAAATCGAGCCAGTCATCGCCAGATCCTGTTCGATCGGAATATCCTCGAGGGCTGAAATGACCGCCGTCGCGACCGTAATCGACGCTGAGTCGCCTTCGACACCCTGTGTCTGGATGAATTGCACGTGGATGTCCTTCTGGGAGATATCTTCGTCGGAGTACTTTTTGATGATCGCCGACACGTTCTCGACAGCCTCCATCGCCATCTCCTGTAACTGCCCCGTCGCAATGACCTCGCCACCTTCACCCTGGCGTGGCGTCACTTCGGCCATCACGGGGAGCACGATTCCCGAGTCACCACCCATAACTGCGAGCCCATTGACCCGGCCGACGGCGTTGCCCTCGGTCTCCTTGAGCTCGTAATCCTTGCGGCGCTCGATGTAGTCGTCGGCAAACTGCTGTTCGATCGAGCGCGAGCGCTTTTTCGCCTCAAGGACGTGCTCGCGATCGACGAACTCCTCACCTTCCGCCTTCGCGATGTCTCCCGCCACCCGAACGAGGCCGCCCAAGTCGCGGAGTTTGAGGGTGAGTTGCCCTTTGCGACCGGACCGGCGTTTGGCTTCGAGGATGATTTCCCTGACAGCGTCCGGTTCGAAGTGGGGCAGACGGCCGTCCTTGACGACCTCCTGGGCCACGAACCGCGCGTACTGCCGCCGAGTCGTTGGGTTCTCATCGATGGTGTCCTCCATGTAGACTTCGTATCCGTAGCCCTTCAATCGGTCCCGGAGCGCCGGATGCATGTTCTCCATCGCGTCCATGTTCCCCGAAGCGACCATGATGAAGTCACACGGCACGGGTTCTGTCTGGACCATCGCGCCCGAGGAGCGTTCGGACTGCCCGGTGATGGAGAACTCGCCCTCCTGAATAGCCGTCATCAGCTTCTGCTGGGAACGGATGTCGAGGGTGTTGATCTCGTCGACGAACAGCACCCCTTTGTTCGCCTTCTGGATCGAACCGGCTTCGACGCGGTCGTGGCTCGGCGTCTCCATCCCGCCGGACTGGAACGGGTCGTGTCGCACGTCGCCCAACAATGCACCGGCGTGGGCACCAGTTGCGTCCTCGAACGGCGCGACCGTACGGTCGCCGTTGTTGACCAGCAGTTTTGGCACCATCGCATCCGTGCCACGATTCGTGTATCGGAAGGCGAAATAGATGACTCCGGCCGCGAGAAGTCCAAGCAGGACTTGTCCGGCGATCAAAAGCGCATAGCCGACGATGATTGCGATGACGATCCACATCAGGAACGACCGCATTTGCTTTCGCTTGCGAGCCTCTTCCTGGTGGGCCTCGACGATCTGGTCGCCCTTCCCGGCTGGCACCGTTCGAACCCGCGGTTCGTTCGAATCCTCCGGATTGTGATAAACCAACACGTCCTGCAGCGATTCCTTTGGTAGCAACCGGCTCATCGCCTTGGCCAGCATCGACTTCCCCGTCCCAGGGGAACCGATCATCATGACGTGACGGTGCTGTTTGGCGGCCCGCTTCACGATTTCCCGGGCTTCGGACTGGCCGATTACCTGATCGACGAGTCGTTGCGGAACCTCGATATCGGCGGTCGAGTCGATTTTCAACCCGCCGAGAAGGTCGTTTTCGGCGATTTCCTCGTCGATTTCGACGTCGCCTTCCACGTCGACCTCGCTGCCGAGGTCCTCGTCGAGTGGGATCTTGTCCTCACTCTGCTCCCGGTCCGGTTGCTTCCGAACCGGCGTCGAGTCGTCCTCGGGGGGTAAGTCACTCGTAGGGTCGTTGCTCATAGAATACCTTTGACGATAAATGGCAAGGTCCCGCTATTGATATACTTTCTCCCTTCGGTGACCGGACAAAACCCCCTTCTTGCTGCCGGTTTCGCCCTGTCTCAGACCGATTCCCGTCCAATCGATTCGTCCTTCGGCAGAGCAATCCCGAGACCGCCGCCATTCATGTAGGGCCACACCGTAGCACCACCAATGACACGGGGGTTCTATATCGGCCGATTCCAACCCTATCACAAGGGCCACCACCAAGTGATCGAGCAGATCGCAGCCGAAGTCGACGAAGTCGTCGTCGGAATCGGAAGCGCTGATCAGAGCCACACGCTGCAAAACCCGTTCACTGCCGGCGAGCGGATGATGATGATCACGAAGTGCCTGGCAGAAATGGACCTCGTCACCTACGTCGTGCCGATCGAGGACATCAACAGAAACTCGGTGTGGGTCAGTCACGTCACGGCCATGAGCCCACATTTCGACGTGGCCTACTCGAACAACCCGCTGGTCATTCGGTTGTTCGACGAGTCCGGTATCAACGTCCGCCAATCGCCGATGTTCGACCGCGACCAACTCGAAGGAGAGAACATCCGCGAACGAATGCGCCAGGACGAAGGCTGGCGGGAACTCCTCCCGGAACCGGTTGTCCAGACAATCAAAGAGATAAATGGGATTACACGAATCCAGCACATCGCTGACACAGACGCCAGCGGGCGTGCCGATCCGGAATGATTACCCTCGCGTCCGATTTCGGCTCGCCGTATCCGGCCGCGATGAAAGGGGTCCTCCTGTCAAAATCCTCGGCTCAACTCGTCGACATTGCTCATGACTTTCCGCGACAGGACCTGCGGACCGGGGCCTTCTGGCTCCGCGAAGTGCTCCCATATTTCCCTGCAGCCGTCCACCTCGTCGTGATCGATCCTGGCGTCGGAACCGATCGTCGCGTCCTCGTCGTGGAAGCTGGCGAACACCGGCTCGTCGGGCCCGACAACGGAATCCTCGTTCCAGTGGCAGAACAGCTTGTCGAGGACCCGATGTATTATGCGACAAACCCAAAGAATGCGGACAGTGCGACGTTTCACGGTCGCGATGTGTTTGCGCCGCTCGCGGCGAAAATCCACGAAAGAGGCCTCCAACCAGTCGTCGAGGCGGACCGGTTCGAGTCCGTGACACCCACCGAGCGAATCAAGTTCCCGGACCCAGATGTTCAGGACCAGGAGGCATTCGGTGCAGTACTCGTGGTGGACGACTTCGGGAACACTATCACGAACGTCCCGGGCTCGTTTCTTGCCGGCCAGTTTGGCGAGACGATCCTGGTTGACGGACGGGAAACTCCCGTCGCCAGAACGTATGCAGCGGTTCCACCAGAAAACCGGCTGGTTACCGTCGGCAGTCACGGCCACGTCGAGTTAGCCGTGAATCGGGGCCGTGGTGACGAGTCATTCGGACTCGCCCCAGGCGACACAGTGTACCTCGCCCCGGTTGAATAAGGGTCAGAATCTACCCACCACCCCCAATCCACACGGACCGGTAGTCCAATATGGCGGGCCCGCAGAGTGTGAACCATGTTGGAGTTGGAACACGGGTTTCAGGCGTTGGATGTTCACGCCCGCCTGCACCCGGGCCCTGGCCGCCCGATCCGTGCGAAGACGATCGACGCCGAGGAGCTCGAACGGGAAATCCACCACGCCGGAATCGCCCAAGCCGTCGTCTTCCCCGGACCGGTGAGTGGAGAGCGCGGCTATCTTAGGGCGAACAACGCTATCGCGCGCCAGACGGTCGAACGGCCGCTGATCGCGATGGCCCGGTTGGATGGCCCGCGGGAGGGGTCAGGCACGGTCACCGCGATGCTCAAAGACACGATCGCCCGACCCGACGCGGCCCACACGACCCCCGACGACGTCAAGCAGTACGCCTACGACGACCGATTTTACGGATTCAAACTCGACCCGGCCCAAGATGGGTTGCCGACCGAAGACGTGCTCGACGCCCTCGAGGATGTCGGCCTCCCGGTACTCCTCGATGGCGGGCGACAGTTTCCGCCAGAGCAGGTCGACGAATTCCTTCTCGGGCGGTCGATACCCGTCGTCTTGGCCCACTTTGGCGGGTATCCGGCGGATCGGAATTTAATGAGCGAAACGATCGAACTCCTCGAGCGGCGGGATTCGTTGTATCTGGATACGAGCGCCGTGCGGTACCGAGACCTCCTCGAACGTGCCATCATGGAACATCCGGACCGTGTGGTGTTTGGGAGTGGAGCGCCGACGGTGCACCCAAACGTCGGGGTGATGGAGGTTTTAACCCTCGATGTACCGGAAAACGCGATGGAACGGGTGTTCACCAAAAATTTGATCCGCATCTTCCCCGACCTAAACGGGGTATCCAGTTCGAATCACTGATTATTGCTCACACCGCCCCACGGGTCGGTCCTGCCTGGCTGACAGTCCATTCGGATTCCGTCGGGCCGTTCGATCCGTCACCCTGGCAGCCAGCCCCTCCTTGACCCCTCGAAGAACTGCTCTCGTGGCGTCACGTCCTTTGCCAATGAACCGAGACGGTTTGGCTTCACCAGTCGTGACTGCCTTGGCCTCCCTGATGCCATCACGAACCAGTAACCGAGAGAGCCAAAACCAGGTTTGCCGACTGGCGCCGTAGTTTTTGGCCATTCGATAGCCCCGTGAGCGGTATGCTACCGCGGAGCGGCGAGTGACCGATTGGTCTTGCGGACTCGACTCAGGTGTCGTCCGCAGCACTGAGGCCTCTGGCTCCCACCTGAGGGTCAGATCGTGTGCGGCAAGTCGATGTGCCGCGTCCCGAGCTGCGCCGACGTCGAGTTGCTCGTCGAACCCGTCGAGTGCCTCGAACGCTCTCCGATCAAAGACCACATTGCCCCCGTCAAAAAACCGGATCCGCCGCGATCCGATCCGCGATTCCTCCAGTAATTCGGTGGTCACGTCCTCGCCCAATTCACGGTGAATTGGACCTGTCACGACGTCCGCTCCTGCCATCAGTGCAGTCTCTACAGCGTCGAGCCAGGTCGACTCGATTCGAGTTCCCTGGCCGAGAAACGCCACGGCGTCCCCTGAAGCAGCAGCCATCCCGGCGTTCCGGGCCACGTTGGGATTGCGATCTGAGAGTTCCAACACCGTGTCCACGACAGTTTGTTGGCAGACGAAACCGGAGGTGCCGTCGGCAGAGGGACCGTTCGCGACGATAACCTCGACATCGGGACTGCGTTCGGCGATGGCCGCAAGCGTGGCCGGGAGTTCGGACCGGCCGTTGAGCGTCGGTATCACCACCGAGAGATCCATGCAACAAAGGAATTACAGAGACGCATAAAACGTCTCGGATTCGCGTATTGGAGCCTCGGCCCTTGAGCCCCGGTTCGGTCCCAAAATCGGTTCGAAAAATCGGAACTCCGGCTCGGTCTGGCGGCCCCAGCTTATTCCGACGTCCGTGCCGTCCAGTATGAGACACTGGCCATTTGTTCCCCAACCGGCGAAGAGACCGCTGACCGGTCCAGGTCCCGCAGGCCATCCGCCATCCAATCCGGCATTTTCCGGTACAAGCCGTATGGAATGATGAAGTCGTGTGATTCTGCCTCGAGGTCGAGCGCCACGTCATCGACGAGGGACCTGACCTCCGGGTCCCCATAGAGACGTGACCCCATCGGCAATGCCCAGTTGTAGATGCTGCGGGCGCTTCCAGCGTTGAACGTGTCAAAAAAGACCACGTCCTTCGAGACCCGAGCCATCTCCCTGAGGAAGGCTTCGGGGGTATCCGCGAGGTGGAAAAACCGCATCGCGAACACCGCATCGAAGTAATCATCGGGGAAGGGCAGACGGCCCGCATCCCCCCGCATGAACTCCAGTCGGTCGGTCACACCTGCATGTTGGGCTTTCTCCCGTCCCTGCTGGAGCATCGGCCGGGAAATGTCCAAACCGATGATTTCAGCGTTCCGCTCCGCGAGCATGACGGTGAACCGACCCGTTCCACAGGCGATTTCGAGGATTCGGCGATCCTCGAACGGAGACAACGCTTCGAGAACGGCCTCCTTCTCGCGGCGATCGATAAGGCGGCCGCCACGGGAGAACCGCTTGTCCTCGTAGGCCTCCGCGACCGCGTCAGCCTGGTACCACTCCTGTCCCTTCACGTCATCACAAACACACTGGTCCGTGGTTAAAACCGTACTGGAAACAAGTGACCAACACCGGACACGCTCCGGGACCCAACCAGTCAGATTCGACAGTGAATATGACCTTTAATTGTATAAGGAATATAGTCACAAGTATAGATAACCTTTATTTTGTCCCATATGTGAAAGCAAACCATGAGTACGTCGGCCACTGGCCAATCACCGATTCAAGCGAACGACGAGTTCCGGGAGCAACTCCGGGAACTCCCACCAAGTGCAAAACTGGTCGCGAAAGTCCTCGAAACCGAGGAACCGCTCTCACAAGGCCAGCTCGCGGAGGAATCGCTCCTCCCGGACCGCACCGTTCGGTACGCACTCAACCGGCTCAGCGAAGCGGACCTCGTTGATTCGAGATACAGTTTCCAGGACGCGCGCAAGCAAGTGTACTACCTCGAGGTGTAAGGGGCGGGTTTTCGCTTCACCGCAGAAGATCTCTTCTTGAACTCCTGCTGATCGGGCACCGAACAAACCGTTTCCAGGCGATTTGGCTCCGCCCAGGTGGCCACCGTCTCCAGCCCTTTTGTGGTTCGGGCACGTGGAGGAGATATGGATCGCCTCGAAGCGGCGCTCGACTGGGCCCAGACCTTCGATATCGAGCAGATCGCCGACCGGGTCCAGAAGATCGGCTTCGAGTGCACTCGCTGTGGAAAGTGCTGTCAGGGCACCGAGACAGAATCGCATACGGCCATCGTCTTTCCAGAGGAAGTCAGAGCGATTCGGGACAGGACCGAGAAATCCTGGCCGGAAATCGCTCGCCCGATGCCCTTCGGCATCACGGACGGAGTCGGAGAAACATTCGAGTGGGCACTCCAAACCGACGATTGTGGTGACTGTACGTTCCTCAAGAGCGAAGACACCCACACCCGCTGTACCATCTACGGCGAGCGACCGCTCCTCTGTCGGACCTATCCCTTTAGCCTGGGACTCCCAGGGACTGGCGAATCCGTTGCTGGCGCGGTGGCAGTCTCGGGTCGGGTCCGAGCCTCCGAATGTCCGGGTCTCGGGGCCGGAATCAGCCGTGAACGCGCCCTGGCGATCGCTGACACCCTCAAAGAGCGGGCCGTACGGGAACTCCAGGAGACCATCGCACTTCGGGACCACTACCTGCCACGACCGGAGGTCGACGGGATCGTCATTCACGATTCCGAGGGTGCAAAAGACCAACTCGGCCGGCCATTAGGGCCAACCGTGGGTGACAAGGACTAATACCACGCCGGTTCCAGTTTCCGCCGGAGGCACATCAATGGAAATCTCTGACGAACTCCTCTGTCTGTTCAACGGGGAGATTACCACGACTGAGGACGGCTACGTCGTGGAAATCCCCGATCGGGAAGTCGAAAACGGGACGATCGATCCCGAATCGGTCTATCGAATCGCAATTATCGCTCGCGGAGACGGGTCGACCCCTTCGGCCGAACCCGCGGAAACGACTGTTCCGTCCGAACCACAACCCCCAGTCGAGGAGGGTGAGATCCGGTACGTGGAAATCGAGGATATCGGCAAACAAGGTGACGGCATCGCACGCGTCGAGCGTGGCTACGTCATCATCGTCCCAGGCGCCGATATGGGCGAACGTGTCAAAGTCGAGATCAGCGAGGTGAAATCGAACTTCGCGGTCGGAGACATTATCGAAGAAGAGTTCGAGTAACCGACTCAAACGAAGGGTGAAAGTTCATCGGCCGCCGGCATTTCGGTGACTGAATCATACGGTCGCCCGACGAGAATGTCGCCGGCCGTCGCCGATCCGATCCCCGGGATGGCCGATAGTTCGTCCATCCCGGCGTCGTTTATCGACAGTGGATACGGAACAGCTGTGACCGAGCGGGGGCCATGATCGACTACGGCAACGTCGATTAGTTTGCCCAGCGCTCGCTCGCCCGGAATTCCTACGAGCAACGGATAGGTTCCGGCCTGGCGACCGAACGTGTACTCACCATCGTGGTACTCCGTTCTAACATCCGGTAAGACCGTTCCCACCGGAGCGACACGGCGTAGCATCGGGACGTCGATCTCCTCCCGAACTGCAGCCCGGTACTCCTTGAACTGCTTTTTGTGGGCGGTTGCGAGGTCTGCACCGGTCGATTCCATCTCGGTGCCCTCGAACGCCATGACCTGGCGGATGTTGATCCGTCGCACCATCAGCCCCGCGTCGAGCACCGAATCCAGGAAGTCCCGGTTATGTTCGAACGTTTCCGCCCGCTCTCCCGCCAACCCGTGAACGAAGTTGAGCCCGGGAAGTAAGGTCGGCAACCTGGTCGGGGGTGACGGATCGATGGAGGGGGCAATGGACTCCTCCTCGCCAGGCCGCCAGCCACCCACTTCGTTCACCATCCTGACCGCCGCCACGGCTTCTTCGGGGGTGACGAGCAGGTCGTTTTGCTCCTGGACGACCGGATCCGCGCTTTCGACGCCGAACGCGGCCGTATCTCCCGGCGTATTGTAGGTCGCGATTACCTCAAGTGCCGCTCGGGACCGCTCGGGATAGTCCACGATGGTCACTGGGTTCATGTTGTCCATGTGGAGAGTCTGGAGGTCGGGTGCAGCCTCCCGGATACCCGCGTACAGGGTCTCGAGCGCCTTCGGATTGGGTCGCTCGCCATCTCCACCATAGGCAAGAATGTCAGCCTGCCGACCGAGTCGGAAATGTGACACCCCGCGGTCTGCCAGTGCAGCAATCTCGGCGTGAATCGCCTCCGGCTCCCGAAAGGTGGGATCGCCGTACAGCGGTTCCGTACAGAACGAACACCGATAGGCACAGCCCCGGGCGGTCTCGATTTCGGCGATAAGTGCCTCCGGATGGTCCGGATGCTGATCGACGATGAACGCACCCGTGTTGGCCCATCGGTCCGCTTCTTTCATTTCCCGATACCGATCGGTGAACCCTTCAAGGCCGTTTTGAATCAGGTCGTATACCGCGGCCTCTACGTCGGCCATCGCCAGAAAGTCAAAATCCAGATCGTCGCGGCTGGTTTCGGTCCCACCCTCGTTTGTCTCCCCCACGCCGAACCGGACCGGCCCGCCCATCAGCGTCGTTCCGGAAGCCGTCCAGGCCAGTTTGCGGGCCTCCTCTGGCTCTGCCGGGGTCCCTCCAACGTAACTTCCCGGAACCGTCATGCCGCCCAGATAGATCAGCAGGTCCGCTGTGTCGACGTCCTGCCAGCGCGACGTCTCCTCCCGAAGGTCGTCAATCGTGTGATAAGTGATCGCCTCGGGTGGAACACCGGCGTCCCGAAGTGCGCCAGCGGTGTATCGCGGATACGTCGAGACATACGGTGGAACCCCGAAATGAGCGGGTTCGTCGACGTATCCGTCGACGATCACCACGGACAACGTTTCGGGAGCAGTCATCGGCGGACATAGCCGCCGAACCGGCAAAAGGACTCCGGGCCACCGGGCTTATGCCCGCGTCCCACTAAAGAGGGATATGCCGCCGAAGAAGGAATTCAAGTGCACGAACGACGCTTGTGAGCTGGACATGTTCGAAGCTCACTATACCTACGATATGCCCGAGGATACGAGCATCGAAGACTTCGCCTGTCCGTACTGTGGTAAAACGGAGACGCTGGAGGAGATCAAGGTATGAGATCCGACCCGCGAGCCCTTGGTGACCTGACCCGAGCGGTCCCCGAGATCGTTCTCGAACGACTCGGACGCGTTACCAGCCGGGTCCAGGAGGAATCACCGCTCCCGGCCGACGTTCTGGAAAGTGATGAGGAATACCGAGTGGTGCTCGACGCGCCAGGTGCGACCGCCAGTGACGTGCAGGTGCAGGTCGTCGACGGCGAGTTGGAAGTCCGTATCGACCGGTTCCGTCCATTCAACGAGGGATTCGAGATGGTCTTCCCAGGTCGAGGCCTGGAACTCGACGGCTCAGTCTCGCTCCCGTCTAATGCGATCCGGCCGGACAGCGCCTCCGCGACGCTGACTGACTATGGAACACTGGTGGTAACAATCCCGAAAACGGAGACAAACGACGCTGCGAACGATACCGCGGCTGTCTGAGCCCCTCCCTGGCGCGTTTTCTACTGTAAGCTGCCCGAATTAGTCACTGATCCGGTCACCGAGGGGCCGGTCTGGTGGGTCCGGAACGGTCCACTCTGTCCCAAGTGTGAGCAACTGGACCAGCATCCGGGCAGTCGCACCCCAAACCGTGTATCCATTGACGATGAAATGGTGGCAGGGTACAGTGCCATACTCCGGATGCATCCAGCCTTCATAAGCATGGTTTTCGGGTGTCGTGAACGCCTCCAACGGGAGTGAAACCACGTCAGCGACCTCCTCATCCGTGGGGCGATAGGCACGGTCTGGGACCCGTGCGACGAACGGCGACACAGTATATCCGGACACAGTCTCTACGTCGTCTAAGCGACCGATCTGGGCGATTTCCGCTGCCCGGAGTCCGATCTCTTCGTTGGATTCGCGGACAGCCGTTTCGCGTCGGTCACCATCTCTCGGTTCGTATCTGCCGCCCGGGAAGCCCATTTGGCCCGGGTGTTCTTCGAGTGTGTCTGAGCGCCGGATGAAAACAATATGTGACGCCGAATCCCCCTCGACAAGCGGGACCAGCACCGCAGCTTTACGGGCTGGGTTCGCCACGAGCGTTGGCTCCCGATCGGCGAGGGAGCCCAGTTCCATACCTGACATTCGCATGGAGTGACTTAGCTGTCCTGCTCCGCCGTGATAGCTTGGAGTCGGTCCCGCACGTCCGAGAGGTCGCTTCCCGCCCAGGCCTCGGCGTCGTAGGTCACGTCGATGAGTTCGTTGGCCCGGTCCTGGTCCCCGACCCGTGATGCAGCCGCCGCAAGTTTCTTTCGAATTCCCGTTTCGATCCTGTCCTCCGGGATCTCCACAGGATCCACGTCAAGAACGTGTGGCAGATCTGTCGCCATCTCTGGGACCGTCGGAAAGGCCCGCGGACCAGGGACGACGTACTCCCCGTCGTCCAGTTCGACCGACAGCAGTGTAAACTCGGCGTGGGCATCGTCGATCCAGGAGTCGATCGTTTCCGCTTCGAGGTCCGCGCCGGCCCGAAACGCCGCCTCGTGGATCGCTGACTGGAGGGCCGGCTCTTTGAGTCCGCCGAACTGGTCCACAATGCCGGCAAGTTCGTCACCCGACAGCTCCATATCCCCACTCGTGTCCCGGGCGTTATGATTTTGTTCGTTCTGGCAGCCGATTTGT
This sequence comes from Halodesulfurarchaeum sp., assembly GCF_036626455.1. Taxonomy (NCBI): domain Archaea; kingdom Methanobacteriati; phylum Methanobacteriota; class Halobacteria; order Halobacteriales; family Halobacteriaceae; genus Halodesulfurarchaeum; species Halodesulfurarchaeum sp. Next base: position 25,445 of record NZ_JAZKRK010000029.1, read on the forward strand.
GGAATACAAGCCGAGGAGAACCAGGAAGATCACCAGCAGAACGATCGAAAACCCCTGGTACACACGATCGAAAGCGAAGCCATACTCCACAAGGGACCCAACCACGAGACTCGCACCCGCTTGAATCACCATCATTGTGGCGCTGTAGGCCGAATAGGCACTCGATCGGTCTGCATCGGGTAACGACGCCAGAAGGTATGTATCGTTGACATCCTCCCCGCGCTACAGCGGCATGACGAGACGCGTACGCGTCTCGTTGCACCCGAAAACGCTTCGCGTTTTCGAGGACGAGGATTCCCCAGCGTTGGGATTTCAAGGTTTGCAACCAACCTGCTCCCTCGGTGCGAAACGCCCCGAGGTTTGGTTGAACAGGGAGGCGACTGGCCGTGCCAAACGACCGTTACTCATATCCCCAGTTGGGGGACTCTGAGTTATCTTTCTCCGAATGTTCTCTGCGCCGTTAACATCCGCGTTCATCGTCGCACCACACGAATCGCAGACGTACAGGCCACGCTTCACGCGATTCGCCTCACGCTTTCGACCACAGCACGAACACGTTTTGCTCGTGTCACGCTCGCTCTTCCGATCAACGAGGATTCCGTGTTCCTCTGCTTTGTATTCGAGCAAGTTCGTGAAGCGGTCGAACTCCCACCCGTGAAGTTTCTTGTTTCCGCTTCGGCCCCAATTCCGAGACTCGCCGTTCCCATCTTCCCGAATCTTGCTCAGGTCACCGATGGCGATACGACCAACCTTGTGGTCGATGCACTGTTCGACGATGTGCCTAGCAAGAGCGTGTAGGAAGTGGTCTTTTCGACGAGACAACTTCTGCCGGGCGCGAACCGCACGACGGGACGGGCCGTTCTCGCCCTCGGTATCGTACTCGTCGCGGGTGAAGTAGTGCTTGTCCTGCTTCAGCACGTTCCCCGGATACAACTCGGCGTCACCGTCATTGTACGCGATGGCGAGGTAGTTGCTGATGCCCAGGTCAATGCCTGCGGTGGTGTCGCCGGGCGCGTCCTCGACGGGTATCTGGACCTTGCAGACGAGGTGGAGTTCCCAGCGGTCGCCGTTCCACACGGCTCTGACTTGCTGGATGTTTTCCACGGTCACGTCCGGTCGTGTCTCATACTCTGCGAGGATGAAGTCTGAGCGGTGGTTCTTCAGGTTGAAGCCTTTGCTCAAACGGAGTTTGTTGTGCTTGGAGTCGTGCTTGATACCGTTCTGCTTCCACGTCACGGTGGAGCGTGGGTGGTTGTCGCCTCGCTTGCGGTATCCGGGTGGATTCGCGTCGCTATCGCCGTTCTTGCGCTTTTTGAACCAGCCGTTGAACGACTCAGCGAGTTCTTCGAGAACGCGCTGACTTGACTGAGAATGCAGGTCACTGTATCGTTCGTGGTCTTTTAATTCGCGCTTGAGGTCGGCTTCCGACGGAATCTCTCCGGTCTCATCCCACACTTGCTGGGTGTGGTAACGGGCGACGTTCCACAGTTTCGATGCTGAGTGACCACACTCGTCGAGATCGTCACTCACTTGGGAGTGGTTGACGATTTTCGTTCGATAGGTGCGGGTCGTCTCCAGCATCGAACTGTGTCCATAAGGATTTATAGAAGGTTTTGTGTTAAAAATGGTGATTGAGAGTGGGAAATCCAGCAATGCAGTTGTCGGTCGTTAGTGTCTTCCAGTGACGGCGCGTATCCCCGCCCTGAAGGGCGAGGTTTTGCGCCTGCTTAACTCATAA
>NZ_JAZKRK010000030.1:0-26518 GCF_036626455.1 Halodesulfurarchaeum sp.
CGTGGAGCCTTCGACCGCGGCCTCGTATCGTTCGAGTTCGCGTTTGCGTTCCAGCTGCTCCGAAACGTCCCGAATCAACCCGACAATGCCCTTAATCTCCCCCTCTTGATCTCTGAGGTAGAAAACGTTCGTTTCACCGGGAAAACTCTCGCCAGTTTTTGTTTGATAGGAGACTATTTTGGTGAACTCCGGGTCGCCGATGTGGTCTTCAATAGCCGCACCCATCTCTTCGAACTCTTCTTTGCTTTCGTAAACGGTGTGTGTGGGTTTGCCCGCGATTTCGCTAAGCGAGTAGCCAAATAGGTTGGTAAACGCCTGGTTGCAGTCGACGATCTTTCGGTCGGTATCCGCGATGAGAATCGAATCACGAATACTATCGAAGAACGACTGATAGCGACGCCCAGTCGTGTGGGAACGTATCGACTGGTTTCGCAGCCTGAGGAGCGCGCGTACTCGCCATTCTAGCTCCTTTTGTTTGATGGGAAGGCTCGCGATTTCGTCGACTGAAGCCGGTGTGACCGCATCGATGAGTCGTTCCTGTTCGAATTCGATGAGACTTTCATCGTACTCCGGCACTAACAAGAGATACGGAACGATAACGGGTTCGGCCTCCGCCTTGATACGCGCCAGTTCTTCACGATGGTCCCGGAGCGCCCTTTTATCGAGAATACAGACGTCAAAATCGATCGCTTCCAGCTCGTCCTCGAATGGAACAGACTCAAGGGTTTCATGGGAATCTATCCAATCGGCAAGTTGTTTCCGGTTTCCCTTGTCCGAAATGAGGGGAAGAACCCGTGGAGACGTTCTGCTGGGGTCTTCGAACAACTCAGTGTTCTGCTCACTCATGGGTATCACCGCTTGTTGAGTCGATCGTAGGCAGTTCCACGACGAACACCGTCCCACGCGGTTCGTTGTCTTCGATCCAGACCGAGCCGTCGTACATCTCCATTAATTCAGTCACCAAATACAGCCCCATTCCCGTCCCCGTACTGTCCAGTCCCTTCTCGTCGCTCTCGAAGATTCGGTCTCGTTGTGATTCTGGAATTCCGGGCCCGTTATCCGCGACCCGGACACGGACCGACCCGTCGTGTTCCTGGGTGGAAATCGAGACCGTCGGCTCGTCCGAATCGTTGTGTTGGACGGCATTATTAATCAAATTCCGGAAGACGGCCGACAGCATCTCGTTTGCCGCGACAGCAACGGCCGGTGGGTGGTCCTCTATTCGTATGTCCGCCCCTTCCAAGGTCTCCTGTCGGGTTTCGACGATGGTGTCCAGGACGGGACCCAATTCGACCGGTTCGAGCGCAACGTCCTCTCCTGCGATGATCGCTTCGACGATTTCCTTGGCGATGTCCGTGAGTTCGACGACGTGCTGTCCCGAGGTGAGTACCCGGTCAAGAATCTCCTGTCCGTCGCTGTCAACGTGGGCATGCAGGGCCTCCATCCAACCCAGGATCACGCTCATATCGTTGCGGATGTCGTGGCGCAACACGCGGTTGAGGAGTTCGAGTTCCTTGCGTTCCTCCTCCAGCGAGTCCGCTAACTCCCGCAATTCCGTGATTTCGTGATTCACCCCAACGTACCGCTTGATTCCACTATCCAGTCCCGTGAGGGGCGTAATTACCATATCGACGATGTACCGTTCTCCGTTTTTGCGCTCGTTGACCATTTCGCCGTGCCACTCCTCTCCCGAAGTGATGGTCTCCCAGAGGTCTGCGAAGAAGGCGTCGTCGTGTACACCCGAATTGAGCACGTTCGGCGTCTCCCCGAGTAGCTCCTCGGCCGAATATCCCGATTGTTGTTCGAAGCCACGATTCACGTACTCGATTGTCCCCTCCGTGTCCGTGATGACGATCCCATGTCCGCGGTGGTTGTCACGGATGGCGCGAATTTGCTCGCGTTCCTCATGGAGGCGCATCGCCTGTTTACGAGCCCTGAGCACCGATTCGAGACGCTGCTCCAGTTCGGGTTGGGACACCGGCATTCGAAGCAACTCATCGACCAGCGAATGCAAGTCACTACTCTCCGTCTGGAGGGATTCGATCATCTCATCTGCCCGTTGCTCCGGGACGAGCAACACGACCGGCAGTGGGATTCGTGCCGCTTGTTTCCGGGTGCGAATGGCATCCTGGGTGTCGAGGAGGGCCTGCCAATCCAGGAGACAGCAATCGAACTCGCCGGTTCGAATATCCCTCTCCACGACTTCAAACGTTTCCTGTTCGGCGAACCACTTCGCAAGTTGGCGGCGATTCCCTTCGTCTGCGGTTCGAATCAACACTGTATTACCGCCAGTATCACGCTTCGAGGGGATATCTGCTGCCGGGAGAAATTCATTCTCCATCGTGGGAACTTTCGACGTTTCCGGATTTCTGCAACGTGGGCGTTCCCGTAAGGATCCCCTGCATATTTTCAAGAGGTTCGCCCACGCGGATTCCATACTCCGTGATTTCAAACTCGCGAAGACTCCGCTCGAAATCGCCCGTTCGCATCTTCAATACGCCGATGACCTTACCGAGTTCGCCTTCCCTTTCCACGTAGCGAATGTAGATGATGTTGTCCGCGAGGTTGCTCACCGACTCCTCGGTGACGCGGAACTCTCCCGTGATGTTGGTGACTTCGTTCGTAATGATGGTTGAAACGCCCGCCCCGCGAAGATATCGGACGATCCGAAGAAGCACGTCTTCCGGATCCGTCGTGTACCCCCGAAGGTTCTGCTTAAATCCTTGAAGGCCATCGATCAGGACGATCTCTACCTCGTCGTCTTCGACGGCGGTCCTGAGAAGCGACGTGAACTCGTTTGGCGTGTACTCGTTCGGGGCGATCTCCTCGATGGAGAGGGTTCCCTGATCGAGCATCGCTTCGATGGGGAGGCTGATGGACCGGGAGCGCTTCTGGATGGTTCGTGGTGACTCCTCGAAGGAGTACATCACGCTTTGCTCTCCACGACCCGCCGCCTCCTTGATGAACTGTAACGCGGTGGTGGTTTTGCCCGCGCCGGTCGGACCACTGACGAAGGTCACGGTCCCGGGATCGATGCCGCCCTTGAGGAGTTCGTCCACTTCGGGAATGCCCGAGGAGAGTTTATCTAGCCAATCTGCCGATTGATCTGGATTTCCCTTTCCCGGAACAAGTTTCGGGAAGACGGTGACTCCATCGTCCGTGATTTCGTAGGAATGATTTCCACGCTTGAAGGACGATCCCCGGAATTTGGAGACATAGAGGTTCGATCCCTCGATACCGGTTTCGAGATTAATGACGGTGTCAGTGAGAAACTGTAGATCGTCGTCCGACAGCGAATCGGAGGCCTGCGACGTGAATATGACCGTCGCACCGTGGTCCCGGAGCAAATCGAGAAAACTCAAGATCTGTTTGCGGAACTGGCGTTCGTCGGTCGTCAGATACCGAAATTCGGTAATCGGGTCGAGCAGCACTCGATCCGGTTCGAGGTCCTCGACGGTGCTACGGATTTCGTCGATAAACGAGGGTTGTTCGACTTCCGCGGAGGAGAACACCGAATAATTCTCGCCTTCGTCGAAATCCTCGTGTGATGGGGAGAGGTCGAGGAAATGAATCCCGTCCGGGTTGAGATCGAAGTGTTCGACGGTCTCCTTGACGTAATCGCCCGGCTCGCCGAGATTGATGTACAGCGATGTTTCTCCATTGTCCACGCCGTCGGAGAGAAAATGCAAGCCAAAGATCGTTTTGCCCGCGCCCGGAGGCCCACGGATGAGCGCGTTGTGGTTTTTGCGCAATCCGCTATCGAGGACTTTATCTAAACCGGCCAACCCAGTTGAAACTTTTTGTGATGCCATACCATGTCATTATTTTGAATACGAAAAACATTTTCGTCGTGACATAATGCCACCTCACTCGGTGAAACGAGCGGCTACATGCACCCCAAGACCGTCAAATCGCGATCCTCCAATTGGACGCGTTCAACGTGGATGGTAAAGAGTGACCGGGGAATCTACCGGAAAGACGGCGGGTCCCCAATCCCGAACCGATCTTCGAGGACGTTCGTTCGGCCAACGAACGGGCACTTGTGAGTGTGGAGAGCACGATTCTCACAGTCGAAGTGCTTGCCGACAATATGCTCGAATCGGTCTTCCGATACCTCCTCAGGAACGCCATCACCCACAACAACAAGGAGGTTCCAGAAGTCACCGTTTCTGCGACGACGACCGAGGAAGTCGCACGGATTCGAATCGCCGACAACGGGCCAGGCATTCCAGACGACCGGAAAGACCAGATCTTCGAAGAAGGCGAGACCGGAATTGATAGCGAAGGGACCGGCCTCGGTCTATACCTCGTCCAGACGCTTGTTGATCGGTACGAAGGCCAAATCTGGATTGACGATAACGATCCTGAGGGAAGTGTGTTCGTGGTTGAACTACCGATTGTAAATTGACACTGAGCCCTCAAACTTGCCGATTACCTCCTGCTGACTACATGCTCTAAGTCTTGCACGTCTTTTTAGGTAGATATCGGTCAGTTCTCGACCTTCGTGCTGAATACAACGCGCGGTTATCAAGTCATCAACTCTCTCTATCGAACCGAGTCATACAAGATGCAGGTCGCGAAAGCCTCAAACGAATTGCTGGGGATAGGCTGAAATTTCGGGGCCCAAATACCCTTGTCAATGGCCATTGATAACCGCCTATGGAGTACTTCGTCACTGGAGCGACGGGATTCATCGGCACACATCTCGTTGAGCGCCTCGTGGATGATGGGCACGACATTGTGGCGGTAACCCGAGACGAGTCGAACGCTGAGCACCTCCCCGAGTCAATCACAGTCGTTGAGGGCGATATCACCAAAAAGGAAAGTATGCGCAATGCAATGGCGGGGGTCGATCGCGTCTTCCACCTCGCAGCTTGGTACCAGATCGGACCGGGCCCATGGAACGAGACGAAAGCTGAGCGCATTAACGTCGAAGGGACCCGAAACGTATTCGAATTGATGGACGAACTCGACATCGCCAAAGGCGTTTATCATAGTACCGTCGCTATATACGGCAATACTGATGGAAACCTCGTCGACGAATCGTACCGATCGCCGAACTCCTTCCCTTCTGTCTACCAGCGGACGAAATGGCGGGCCCATTACGAGGTCGCAGAGACCATGATCGACGATGGACTTCCACTCGTGATCGCCACCCTCGGTGCCATTTTTGGCCCAGGCGAGAAGGCCTTCGGCGGGACGACTCGGACAGCGTTACAGGGTCACCTCAAGCAGGAGCTTCCCATGATTCCGAGTGGCTTGACACTCCCCTGGGACTACGTCGAGGACACGGCAGCAAACCTGATCCGGGCGATGAACGAGGGAAGGCCTGGTGAGGAGTACATCATCGCAAACGAGCCACGTCCTGCTCCAGACGTGTTCGGCATTGTCGAGGACTTGACCGGCATACCGGCACCGAGGGCGGTACCAGACACGCTGTTCGCCGTTTTGAGTAAGGTTGTTTCCGTCGTCGAAATGGTCACCAGGCCTCCCGAGGGATACGAAAGCGAATTGTTGGCCTTCTACAGTAGTGGCGAAATGCTCGTAGATAATTCCAAAGCCGAACGCGAACTCGGAATTGAACACCGGCCCTTGGAAGACGGTCTTCGTGAGTATCTTGACTGGGAACTGAAACAACAGGGGATGGATGCAGAAACAGTAGCGTTGGGTTCCCCTGCCGAATAGTCCCTGATGGTATCAGTAAACTTCCCCGGACGATGAAGTGAGTCGGCATGAAAGGACATTCCCGAACCTCCCGAATTCCTCGGTCAGTGAAAAGCCCACACTGGGCAATACAGGCTCTGCATTGGTCAGCGTTGTTTTAACAGCCTTTGAGCACGATTTCTCGGAATTGACCGAACCACGTTCTTGCCCGAATCGTGTCGTCGAAGCGCCGACGTAATGAAGCAAAGACTGACTCGACGACCGATCGACGATGGTAGGTTTCGTTGTCGTTCCGAGCGTTGTGAGCCGCGTCGAGCGGGAAAAACTCCCGGTGTTTAATCACCGTTCTGACGCCCTCTTCCCTGAGATATTGGTGGAACTCGTCCCAGTTGTATCCTTTGTCAGCGGTGATTGTTTCGACCAGATCGAGATTTCGTCTCAAGACCTGCCAGCCGATCTGTGTATCATGCGGTTGTTTCATCGAGCAATGTATATCTAGAATCAGACTGATCGAACAATCCACGAGTGTAGTCGTCTTAACAGACGGAAAGCGGTAATTCGTCCGATTTGCGTAGTATTGGCTGGCAGCGACCCGATCGAAGCCGGTTGCGTCGATGGCCTGAATGTCTCCGGTTTCCTGGAGCTGTGCTGACAACCGCAGAAGGACATGCCAGATCCGCATTTTGAGGTCTTGTTTACGCGTACAGACTGTCGTGAAATCCGGCAGCTCAGCCACCATTAGGTCGAATTTGGCCACAATTTCGGTCATCTCGGACAGGACATCCATCAGCCGGCGGTAGGGGTAGCCGAGATATTCTTGAAGGCCGTGCAGAGCCACGATTACCCAGTCTGCGTAGCCTCCTTCACCTTTCTGAACGGGTGGTTCGGGTTCTCCACCGACGGCGTTTTTGGCGAGTGATACAACCTTACTCGTGAAGCGGGCGACGTTTGATTGCACACTCAGCGTTTCCCGCTTCACTTCCTAGTATTCCCGACATTTAGGCAATATTACTAGCGTCTAAACACGCCCCTTATTTGTCAAGCTTCACAACTGTGTCTGTGCTCACCGATATGCGTCGAACTCCTGGCCAAAGACCAGGAAATAGCCGGTACCGAGCACGCCGATACCAGCGGCGAGACTGAAGGCGAGTTCCGGACTCGCAAACTCCCAGAGTGCGCCTCCAATCGCCGCACTCGGAATGACGATGGTGTTACGGAGCAGATAGTACGAGCCGGTGACGCGACCACCGGCACCCTGTTCGGCGGGGCCGACGATCAATGCTTTATGTGATGGCAGCCCGGCGAACCGGAGCCCGGAAAACGCGAAGACAAGAACCAATACTGAGGCGCTGGCGGGTGCATAGATCAACACCACGGGGAAGACGGCATAGACGGCAAATCCGACTGCCACGATCGGTTTGAGGCCGACGTATTCGGCGAGTTTGGCTGCCGGGGCCATCACCAACAGCGCGATCAGCATCTCGACCCCGAGCAGGAAGCCGAAAAACGCGGCCGGGGAAAGCGAAACACTTGGTGCGAACGGTCCGATCGTGAAACTGGTGTTTAGCCCAACCTCCAGGAGTTGGGTGACGACCAGGACGAAAAACACGTAGACCATGCCGTTAGCGAACCGAACGAGCGTGTCCCCGACTAGGAGTGGTCGCAATTCCGCAGGGAGGTCCTCGAGATCCCGTTTTATCTGTTCGAATCCCGCGAAGGCGTTTCCGATCGTATCCGCACTGGCGTCGTAAAGCACATGCTGTGTGATGGTTCCGAATGCCGCAAAGACGACAGCGACCGCCAGGACGTACTGGAAGCTAACCGTAAAGTCCGGGTGCATCCCTAACAGGAGTGCCGCAAGCACTGGGCCGATTAGGAACGCCGTTCGGCGGACGGTCTCCGTGCTCGCGAATCCGGCGGCGAGTCGGGATGGGTCAGTTGCCTGTTTGACGACCGCGAAGGTAGCCCCGAGGCCGAAGGATTTCCAGGCCTGTGCGAGGAGTAAACCCACGAATATCCAGAACCAGGGCTCGATTCTAACCGGCCCGATGCTGATCGTGCCGAGAGCCGGGGCGAGCAGCCAGACCCCGAATCCCAGCGTCGAAAGAAGGCCAAAGACCGTCAGGGCTTGCCGTGACCCGATGCGATCGGAGACGGCCCCGCCCGGATAGGGATAGACCGCCGAAATGATGTTCCCAACGGTCCCGAACAGTCCGACGACGAATCCGGAGGCGCCCAGTGCAACAAGATACTTCGGTAGAAACCGACTGGTCATCTGGAACCCGAGACTGAAAACGAACATCGCCAGCGAAAGCACGAGGACGTCCCGAGGGAGGGCACTGACCCGCCCGAAAACGTCGAAAGGATGTGGCGGCTTGGCCCCGGAACCACCCATTACCCGAGGGTCTCACGGGAACTGTAAAGCAGTGTCGGGGTCCACAGCCGTTTCTGCCGACCCGAACTCCCCCGGCGAACGAAACGGACTTTCATAGTCAAGTGCGAATGACACAGTATCGATGGATGTGTTTGGATCAGTCACCCGTTCAGTCGCCGCGCTCCGAGGCGAGGGCCGGGGTCGCGTGTTACTCGCCGTGGCGACCGGGTGGGGGTTGCTGGTAGGAACCCGGATGAGCTATCCGGTGTTGCTCCCGTACATTCGGGAGGCCTACGGGCTGTCTCTCTCAGTTGCTGGGTTACTCGTGACCATCGTTTGGTTAGGGTCCGCGCTCGGTCAGTTGCCGGGTGGTATCCTGGCCGATCGATACAACGAACGGCACGTGATGACGGTGGGGCTCCTCATGGTCGCCATCGCTCTGTCGGTGGTAGCGCTCACTGGCAGCGTTGTGATCGTCTTTATTGGGACAGGACTCGTCGGCCTTGGACTGTCGTTGTTTCCGATCGCTCGCATTACCGTCCTGACCGAGATTTATCCTGACGCAGTCGGTCGGGCACTGGGCGTGACGATGGCGACAGGGGATACCGGGCAAACAGTGCTTCCACCGATCGTGGGGTTCCTGGCAGCAGCCGTCGCCTGGCAACTTGGCTTTGGCGTTCTCGTTCCGGCCTTTCTGCTCGTGGCCGGAGTTGTCTGGGTCGTCGTTCCTGATGGCGTTCCGTCTGAAGAGGATGCGTTCTCACTCGACCGGGCCCGAGCGGTGATTTTTGAACTCCGAACTCGGACGATGCTTCTGGTAACCGTCGTGCTCTTTTTCTACATCCTCGTTTGGCAGTCGTTTACCGGCTTTTATCCGACGTATCTGGTGGAGATCAAAGGGCTGTCACCGTCGGTGGCCGGGACCGTCTTCGCGCTGTTTTTCGGCGTCGGGATCGTGGTGAAACCGGTCTCCGGGGCGGCCTACGACCGCATCGGAATGCGTGGGTCCCTGGCAGCAGTGTTAGTGGGCCCGGTCGCGGGTCTTGCGATGCTCCCCTTCGTCGAGGGCTTTGTTCCGCTCGTCGTGTTGACCGCACTCGTCAGTACGATGCTCGGGTCAGGGGCGATCACCCAGTCGTATCTCGCCGAGGAGATCCCCGCCGAGATTCGGGGGACCGGGCTTGGGGTCGTCCGGACGACTGCGGCATCTTTGGGAGCGGTCGGCCCGGTTCTGTTCGGTATTCTTGCTGACGGGGGTTACTTCGACGAGGCGTATCTCATTCTCGCCGGCTTGATGGTCCTGATTCTGGGGTTGACACTGCAAATGCCCCGATCTTGACTGTGTGATTTGGAGTCATTCACCACAGCTGGTTCGATTCCTTGACATTCCGTCTCTGTCGGTTGATCAACTCGTGTTTAATTACACGTAATTAAATCTTATAAGGCTGGCAGTCTTGTTATTGAATATGAGCGACTACACCACTATCTCACTGAAGCGGGAGTTCGTGGACGATGTAGAGGACTACATCGAAGACGAACCTTTCGGGTCCGTCAAGGAGTTCGTCAAGCACCTCTTGTTGCGAGAGATTCAAGAAGGGGAGGGGATTTCTGAAACAGAAGCCAAGGCTTTGGGACAAAAACTCCGGGACCTCGGATACGTCGAATGAATGAGCCGAGCAGGAAAAACTGGTGACAGTACCACTCTCTCTCGGTACGACGCCACCTTACTTGCCATTCCCGGGGTGTTCCTCGGAACGATCGCTACGGCCATTGTTATCGATGTCGATCCACTTCTGGGACTCGGATCCGCTGCGCTCGTAAGCGGGCTACTCATGGTCGATTCGCTGTTTCTCAATCCGCCGGCCGAAATTGATTCGCCGTGACTGGCGGACCGGTGTGCATCGAAACGGAGAGGTAGCTGTACCTCGTTTCCTGCATTATGGCTCCAACTGTCGACGACCGACGGAACGAAATTCGGGAGTCCGTCGGGCGCTACGAACGCATCGAGTCGACGTCATTTACCAAAGAGGCCCTCGCCGCCATCTGTGGGGCTGTGGGGTGTGACATCGATGCCAGCGGTCGACTGCCGCCGAAATCGGAGATGCGAAGCGGCATTCTCCGGAGTATCGGCCACGAGACGGACACGAACGGTGACTTCGATCGGTCCTTCCGGAAGGCCGAACTCGAAGCGATTTGGCAGGCACTCGAAGACGACTAACACGGACTCGGGTGGGCGCCGATCAGGCTACTATTTCACTCCGGGACCCATACAGGCTACTATGGTTGCGTTAGGTAATGCCATCCGTCGGTTTCCGACGGACAGGCCGGTTATCGCGCTATTTGTGGCCGTTTTGGCCGTCGAGATCGTTGGTGCGACCGGGGCTGTGTTCACCGCACAGGGACTTGCAGAATGGCACGGGGTGTTGACTCGCCCCGGGATCGCGCCACCGAAATGGGTGTTCGGGCCGGTCTGGACGACTCTCTTCGCGCTGATGGGCAGTGCCGTGTGGCTCGTCTGGCGACAGGCAACGGCGAAACCCGCTGCCGTCCGCCTCGCCCTAGGATTGTTCGCCATCCACTTCGTTTTCAATTTGGCGTGGTCGGCGACCTTCTTCGGGTTGCAGGCGATCGGCCTGGGACTGATCGGTATCCTCGTCCTCTGGGGCCTCATTCTTGTGACGATCTGGGCCTTCGACCGCGTCGATCGTCGGGCTGCCCTCCTGCTCGGTCCCTACCTGCTCTGGGTTTCGTTTGCGACGGTCCTCAACTATCAATTCTGGGTGCTGAACTGATCCGGTTCGGGAACCCAGCAGTGTTTCTTGGATGTCCACTAACTGGGACGCATGCCAACTGGGACGGACTTTCACCGGGGGGAGTTCGCTGGCAATTGGTCCTGCCCACACCACCTTCAGCACCGATGAAACACCCCTGGATCTATTTGTGGGGGCTGGGAGCCGTTTCCGTCGGTGGGGTCACATTGATCACCGATTGATTCAGGCAGGCTGCCAAAAATCGATTTTATCGCAGCAGCGTTTTCGCGTACGCGCCGACCAACATGGCTGCGATAGCGACGAGAATCGGGTAATTGCCGATCCCCACACTCGCATAGGCCGCACCTGGACAGATACCCGACAGCCCCCAGCCGACCCCGAATATTACTCCACCAGTCAGGACGTCCCGGTCCATTGATCGGAGTCGCCGTCGGTACGCCGCGCCGGTCAAGGGAGCCGTCGCATCGAGGCGAGTCCCGATGGCGATTGCGACCCCCGTGACGACGGAGCCCCCACCCATAACGAAAAGCAACCCGAAGTCCTCGAGTTGGAGGAAATCGAGGACGACCTCCGGTCGGGCCATCTGACTCAATGCGAGTCCCACCCCGAACAGGAGTCCACCGAGATAGACCACGACCACGAACCCAAGCCCCCTGTCACCGTTCATGGGCTCACCCCCAACGAAACGACGATACCGGCAGTACCGATTGCGACGAGGAGGAAGACGAGCACGTTCAGAAGTGACGTCTCGGACAGGGAGCCGACACCACAGATGCCGTGCCCGGAGGTACACCCTTTCCCGAGTCGGGTTCCCAGGCCGACAAGAAAGCCACCGATAGCCAGTCGCCAGAGTTGCACATCGGTCGTCCACACCCCACCACCGGTGAGGCCCGTATACAGGACGGCCCCAGAGACGATACCGGCGGTAAAGACGAGCCGCCAGCCTCGGGAGGCTCGCAATGGGCCTTCCGAGAGGGCGGGGCGCTTCGAGACGTAACTCCAGGTGGACTCGAGAACAGAACTTGCTCCTGGTGTGAGCCCAGTCAACGCGTAGATAAACGCGACGCCGAGGCCGATGAGAACTCCACCGAGGGCGTAATGGACAATGCCGTTCGGAAAGAGTGTCTGGAACAACTCCGGAGGGACCAGTGCCATCTGGAATCAGCCGATGGTGGCGCCTTGGCTGGCCGCACAGTTGTTCGGCCCGAGCTCGATCCGGAAGGCCTCCTCGTCGTCTATCTCGCGGTGTCCGAGGTTGGCGTCGATGATCGTCTCGTAATTCGCCGGCCGTGGTGGCATGTTCGAAAGGATGTACTCCACGAAATCCGCCTGATCCATCGAAAGCACGGCCATCTCCTCGACTAACGTCCCGAGTCGGGCGGTGTAGGTGTTGTCTTCGCCAGGCGTTTCCCTTTCTGCCCGGTGGCCTCCGGCGACGATCACGTCTTCATCGAGGCTCAGGATCCGCTCTTGGAGGCTCTCGTAGAGCTGTGTCGCCGCTTTGCCGGCGCCCTCGTCGCCGGCTTCCAGGTCCGGTCTTGCCACACTTCCGACGAAGAGGCTGTCACCTGTCAGGAGGACCTGGTCATCGACGAGATAGCTGGTCATGCCCGACGTGTGACCTGGCGTGTGCCGCGCTTCGATGGTGACCGCGCCCACATCAACAGTCTCACCGTCTTCGATTGGTGAGAACGCTGCCTTCATTTCCATGCCCCGTTCGATGGTCGCGGCAGGAACGAGACCCCATACGTCCTGTTCAGTTAGCGACCCGACACCGCTCACATGGTCTGCATGGCAGTGAGTGTCTATGGCATACTCCAGATCGGCTCCCAATTCCGTGGCGTCGTCGAGATAGCGATCGGTAAACGCTCGCAACGGATCGATGACTGCTGCCTCCCCCTCGGACGCAACGAGATAGCTGAGACAACCTGTCGACGGTCGGTGGTACTGAATGACGGTCCCTGGCCCGTCGTATGAAGTAATTTCAGTCGCGTCGTAGATGCCGGCCCACCCTTCCATCCCGTCTTCGAGGCTGATCGCGTTCCGGCCAGTGTCGACAACCAAGCCTGCAACGTATTTGCTTGCGTCGCCTTCGGCACAGACGACCACAATCGGGTCCCCTGCTGGGACCCGTTCGATGGCTGCGTCCTCATCCTCGAGAAACGCATAATAGGGCACATTTGTCGTTTCGACAGCCTCGTCCTCGATATGCCACGTCTCGTAATCGCCCGAAATCCTGACATCGAGTATCGTGACCGTGTCGCGGCGTTCGATCCGGTCACGAAGGTTCGCTGGACTGAGCGTTCCAGCCTCGGAGTCGCTCTCGGGGACAGGGGCTGACGAGTCGGATTGGTTCATTACTGCCTTTTTCGCTATGTCCCCAAGAGTTAAAAGCTTGGTAATGCCTGCAAGGTCTCAGACATCTCGACGACGGAACCATTCCGCGCTCGCGATGACGAGTAGCAAGGTTGTAGCGAGCAACACGAGTGCGCCAGCAATATCGTACTCACCGTCGACGATGATCGCGGCTGGGTCGTAATAGCGGGTCGGGCTGAGCGCACCGAGCCATTCGATGTCCGTGTTCACGGTGACCGTCTCCAGGGTGAACAGGCCAAAAAGCACGCCGAGTCCCACGCGCTGTGGGATGGTGGACCGATCGAAAAACACGGAGAGAAGGAGGCCGATGGCGGCGGCCACGAGCAGGTACGGGACTGAAAGCACGTGCAACACGATGACGTCGGAAACGGGGAGCGATTCGCCAATGGAGTGGACGGCCACAAGCACCACGACCGGCATGAGGATGTTGATCGCGAGGATCGGCACCATCAGTGAGAGGTACTTCTCGACGACGATTTGAACCCTGGAGACCGGTGTCGCAAGCAGCAGGTCGATACGCCCCGACTCGATGTCATCAGCGATCAGTCCACCGCCGAGGTAGGTGAAATACAGTCCCAGCATGAGGATCCAGATGAACTGGTAGATCTCCGCGGCCAGAAAGCCCCCGATGGTGGTGATCGACTCGACCGCGAAAGCCGCCTGAAGGGATTCCGGCATTGACTGGGCATACTCCGTGAAAGCCTCACCACTCGCTTCGATCGAGGGGAACATCCAGACGAGGAGGAAGAGGTAGAAACTCACGATCACCAGCAAGGTTACCGTTCCCTTCACTCGCTGCCGTGCTTCGTACTTCATGATCTCCATCATACGGTCTCACCCGAGGACTGTCGCTCAGACATGGTCCTCACCGTAGTAATGCATAAAGACCTCCTCTAGTGGCGGTTCCTCGATTTCCATGTCAACGAGAGAGACATCGGTGAGCTCGGCGAGCAGTGCGTTGTAATCCCCGGTGAACGTAAACCGCGTGACGGTTCCGACCTGCTCGAATTCCACCACTCCGTCGAGTTCGAGGTCCGCCTGGGAAAGGGGTTCGTCGGTATGAATCCGGACCCGTTTTCCCCCTTTTCGTAAGAGCGATTCGATGTCTTCGAGGGCAACAAGGCGACCATCTCTGATGATCCCAACTCGATCACAGACCCGTCTGACCTCCCCCAGGACGTGTGAGGAGAAAAACACCGTCGTTCCAGCGTCTCGCTCCTCGCGGAGGAAACTGTTGAGCCGTTCCTGTTTGAGTGGGTCCAGACCACTCGTCGGTTCGTCCATGATGACCAGGTCTGGATCGTGCATGAACGTCTGGATCAGCCCCAACATCTGGCGATTCCCGCTCGAATAGGTCCTGATCTTCCGATCCAGGGGTGGGTTGAAGAGTGACGTCATCTCTTCGAGCCTGGAGCCGCCTTTGAGGGCGGCCTGGTGGTCCAGAAAGGATCGACCGGTGACGGATTCGGTGAAGCTCAACTCCCCCGGAAGGTAGCCGATATCTTTCCGGGCCTCACGTAAGGCCTCGGCGTCGTGGATATCAGCATCCAGGACCGTCGCCGTGCCGCTTGTCGGCGAGATGAACCCCAGCAACGTTCGAATCGTCGTCGTCTTTCCCGCCCCGTTTGGCCCCAGATATCCGAATACGTCCCCTTCTTCGACCTCGAAACTGAGGTCCTCGGTCGCGACGGTTTCCCCGAAGTGTTTCGTCAGGCCCTCGGTTTCGATGACTCCCATCTCGGTCACCTGTTGAGCCACCACCAGCCGCCTGCCAGAATCAGGATGACGACGACTGCGAGAACCGCGATCAACGTGGAATCGCCTGTTGTGTCACCGCCTCCATCAACGGTGATTGGGACCAGATGTGGCCCATCAACGACCGTTCGGTCCGCATTCGTCTCCGCGGTGAGATTCAGGCTGAGCGCATCGGTCGTCTCGACCCCATCATCTGGAGTGGTAACCTCGAATGTGACAATTGCTGAATCACCGGGGTCGAGTGCAGCGACATACGCGGTCGGTGATTGGCTCTGGTATGGGGGCGTTGCTGTCAGCTGCGCTCGGACATCTTCGAGAGCCAAAGGGCCGTCGTTCCTGATTCGGACGCGAAGTTCGTTGGAACTGTCGATGTCGAACGTGGCGTTCACCGGCTCGACGGAGAACAGGGGCTCAGACGTGGATAGGTCGGCCCAGACCGAGGTCGATTCGCTTCGGTCGGCCTGGGCGCCCTCGCCTTCGTATCTCACCTGGGCTTCGAATTGCTGTGGGGCCTGGTCGCTGCCGAAGAGACTGATATCGGCAGTCGCGGTCGCGGTGTCTCCCGGTTCGAGGGTCCCAACCGACGTCGCTCCGTCGAGGATGGTCACCCCTGGTGTCGAGGATCGCAGGAGAACGACTGCGTTTTGGATCGGGGTCTCGCCTTCATAGGTAACCTGGGCTGAAAGGACGGCCTCGGGTCCGTGGTGGGTCACGGAGACGTCACTGTATGCAAACGCGTCGATAGCTGTGACCGGAACCCCGATTTCCTGGGGACCGGACGTGGTTTCGATTCCAGCGGGGTGTTCGAAGGCGACCGTGGCTTGGACTGGGTACTCCCCGGCCTGGACGGACGTCGCTGCACCGATCTCGGTGTGAACCGTTTTCGTTTCGCCGGCTGCCCAGTCACCCAGCATTTGTGCAGTCGCCTGACCACCATCAAGAGTCAGACTTGAGCCAGCCGATTCGAGTTGGAGACGTGCATTCGAAATGCCCGTCTCCCCGCTGTTTTCGAACGTCAGTGAAACAGTCCCGGTTTCACCGGGGGACACGTCTCCTGACACCGAATCCACGGTGATTCGTGGCTCGGCCGCTGGGGCGATTCCGATGGACCGAGCCGGGGCCTCGGTCGTGATCCCATTCGAGTTCTGGTAGGTCGGTTGTATTGTCAGGTCGTATTCCCTTGCCAGCGCTGTCTCGGTGGCTGTGACGGCAAATGTGGCCTCCGCCGTCGCTCCGGATTCCAGCGTCCCGAGGAAGGCCGATTCGGTCGCAACATTACCGACTGTCAGCGCCGCATTCGACGAACTGAGCGATATCCGGGTGTCTGTTGCCGATTGTGCTCCGTCGTTCGAAAGCGCGACTGTCACGATGCCGGTTTCCTGGGTGTGAAGATCGACGGTGGTGGACTCGATGGAGAAAATGGGGCGCTCCGGAACGGTGACTGTTGCTGTGACAGTTGTCTCCTCGCGTTCGTCACCGTCGTACTCATAGGTTACATCGAGTGGAAGCTGGTAGGTTCCCCCTGGTGCATCAGTGGGGACCTCGATTTGGAAGGTACCGGTCGCGGATTGCCCGTCCGCGAGCTGTCCAAGTGCGTGTTCTCCCGAAAGAACCTCGATCGGTGTCGAACCACTTCTGGCGGTTACCTTGACGTTCGACGCTTGTTTCACCTGGTCGTCCACGTCTTCGGCATCATTCGTTATAGTCACTGTAAGGGGCTGCTGGGCGCCTGGCTGGAGTTCCGGTTCCGGCACGCTGGTCTCGAATCGGGGATCTTCGGCGGCCGAGACTGGCAGCGCGAACAAACTGGCGACGAGCACGAGAATCAGGAACACGCCAAATGTGCGTCGTCGCCAGGATGGTGAAAAAGGTGAAACGGGACGACTTGACATGTATGCACCATCGCGTGGTGTCTCCATAAGTATGGGTGACTGTTTGTTCAGCTCCGTGCTTGCTGGCTCTTGACATCGCTTGCGAGTGAGCGCACCCGGCTCGGACGAAGTCCGGCAAATATTCCGCTCCGGCCTCGGGTCGCCACACTTATACCCCAATCCCGTGCTACGGAGGTGCATGCTGACGGTCACGGCCCCAGCGACGAGTGCGAATCTCGGGAGCGGCTTCGACGTCTTCGGCGTCGCCTTTGACCGCCCCCTCGACGTAGTCCGAGTCGAGCGGGCAGCGGAGACGACGATCGAGGTCAGCGGGGTCGGGAGCCAGTACATTCCGGAGGAGCCGGAACGGAACACCGCCGGTGTCGTCGCAGCTGAACTCGACACACCGGCCCGGATCATCATCGACAAAGGGGTCCGTCCGGCGTCGGGACTTGGTTCGTCTGCGGCCAGCGCTGCTGCTGCGGCAGTGGGGTTGTCCGAACTCTACGAGACCGACCATACCCGCGAGGACCTGGTTCGAATCGCCGCCGAAGGCGAAAAAGCGGTCTCCGGATCGGCCCATGCCGACAACGTTGCCCCGTCGATCCTCGGGGGGTTCACCGTGGTCCGAGAAAACGGCGTCGAATCCGTCGATGCGACGGTACCATTGGTTGCATGCCTGCCAGAAACCGTTGTTTCGACTCGAGAGGCCCGACGCGTCCTCCCCGAACGAGTCGACCTGGGGGACATGAGCAAAAATGTCGGGAACGCGGCAACGCTCACGATCGGGATGCATCGCGACGACCCCGAACTGATCGGTCAGGGAATGGCCGAATCGGTGGTAACGCCGGCTCGAGCCGCTCTCATTGATGGGTATGAGGAGGCCGTTGATGCCGCAACGGCCGCCGGGGCGACCGGAGTCACTGTCAGCGGAGCGGGCCCAGCATTGCTGGCAGTCACTCATTCCGGCGACCAACGAGCCGTCGGCGCGAGCATGCTCGATGCCTTTGAGGACCAGGGCATCGAAGCCCGGACCTTTTCGACGATGATCGGCTCCGGCGCAAAAATTCACTGACCGCCTAAAGGCCCTCGAGGATGGCGGTTGTGACCGATTCCGTCGAGCCGTCCCCACCCAGATCTGGGGTCCGTGGCCCGGACTTCAGGGTTTTTTCGACGGCCGTCCGAACGTTTTCCGCAGCTACAGGTTCGTCCACGTAATCGAGTAACATCGCGGCGCTCAAGACCATCGCACTCGGATTCGCGATGCCCGTGCCGGCGATATCCGGGGCCGAGCCGTGGACCGGCTCGAAAAGGGCCCGCTTGGGACCAATGTTGGCACTCGGGAGGAGCCCAAGTCCGCCGACCAGGCCCGCGGCGAGGTCCGAGAGGACGTCTCCTGCCAAGTTCGGCGTGACGATCACGTCATACTCCTCCGGTCGGAGAATGAGGTGCATGGCCAGCGCGTCCATCAGTACCTCGTCGGTCTCGACGCCTTTCTCCGCGGCGACACGGGCAACGGCGTCACGGAATCGGCCGTCTGTTTCTCGCATCACATTTGCCTTGTGAGCGATGGTAAACGAGTCCATATCGCGCTCGGAGACGTACTCGCAGGCGTACTCGGCAAGTTGCTCCGAGGCCTCGTCGGTCACCACACGCGTGAGTGTGCTGAGGTTCTCCGAGAGACGGTCTTCGTGGCCTGCATAGACCCCTTCGGTGTTTTCCCGGAGGAAGACGAGATCTGTCTCCGGTTTGACGGCGTCCACCCCGGGGTAGGTGCGGGCTGGCCGCACGTTGACGAACGAGCCCACAGCCGCTCGAAGTGGGAGGATGACGTCGGCAGCGGTTTCGCCGGCGGCGCCGAACAGGACTGCATCCGCATCGGCGGCCAGATCTCGGGTTGGTTGGGGTAGCGGATCGCGGCCCTCGGCGGCGACGTGGTCGCCCGCTTCGGCCTCCGTGAACTCGAAATCGACGTCGACGGCCTCCAGGATCTTAATGGCCGCTGGAAGCACCTCGCCACCGATACCGTCTCCTGGGATGGCGACGATATCTGTCGTCATCGCTGTTCCGG
Source organism: Halodesulfurarchaeum sp. (assembly GCF_036626455.1). NCBI lineage: Archaea > Methanobacteriati > Methanobacteriota > Halobacteria > Halobacteriales > Halobacteriaceae > Halodesulfurarchaeum > Halodesulfurarchaeum sp. The sequence continues at coordinate 18,883 of NZ_JAZKRK010000030.1, forward strand.
AATCTCCGCGTCTTCGATGTAGGGCAGCGACTGTGCCCGGTCACGGACCCTCTCGAAGTTTGCTTTCATTACTGCGGTCGTGTCCCAGGTCCCTTCGGTGAGGGCCCGCTGCTGGGAATCGTCGATTTCGACGTCGATCGTGGTATCACCGTACGAGACGGTTGCGTCTTCGACGTCGATCTCGATATCCTCGTCGGGGTTAGCCTCGATCCAGTCCTGGATTTCTGTCACCGTTTCGCTGTCGGTGGTCACCGTCGGGAGCCCCAGCGCGAGGCAGTTCCCGCGGAAAATCTCGGCGAATGACTCGCCGATCAGGCCCTCGATGCCCCAGCGCATCAGCGCCTGTGGGGCGTGTTCGCGGGAGGAGCCGGTGCCGAAGTTGGCGTTGACGGCCATGATCGAGGCCGTTCGGAACCGGTCGTCTTCGAGGGGATGTGGGTCCTCCTCGATCCGCTGGTCGTAAAACGCGTACTGGCCCAGTCCTTCGAAGGTGACGACCTTCATGAAGCGGGACGGGATGATCTGGTCGGTGTCGATGTCGTTGCCGCGGATCGGGATGCCGGTTCCGGACACCGCTGGCACGCGGGCGGCTGGCGGTTCGTCAGCTGCCTGCCCGTTTTCAGTCCCGCTCATACCGGTTTCACCTCCTCGAAGGAGCGGATATCCGTTACTTCCCCGGTCACCGCCGCCGCTGTGACCATCTGGGGACTCATGAGGACGGTCCGCCCGTCCTTCGAGCCCTGCCGCCCGATGAAGTTGCGGTTCGAGGAGGAGGCAGATACTTCGTCGCCCTCGAGTTGGTCCTCGTTCATCCCGAGGCACATCGAACATCCCGCCTCGCGCCATTCGAAGCCGGATTCCCGGAAGATCTGGTCGAGTCCCGCTGCTTCCGCTGCGGCCTTCACTCGTTGGCTGCCGGGGACGACCATCGCTCTGACGTCCGGGTGGACCTCCCGCCCCTCGAGCACCTCGGCAGCCTGTCTGAGGTCGGAGAGCCGACCGTTTGTACACGAACCGAGGAATGCTACGTCGATCTCGTAGCCCTCCATCGTCTGGCCTGGCGCAACGCCCATGTGATCGTAGGCCTGCTCGGCCGTCTCCCGCTTGTCCGCGGGCAGGTCCTCGGGCGCGGGAATGGTCTCCGTGATGCCGACGACCTGCCCCGGGGTAATACCCCACGTGACTGAGGGCTTGATCGCGGACCCGTCGATCTCGACCACGTCGTCGTATGTCGCGTCGGGGTCGGAGCTGATCGAGTCCCAGTAGGCCTTGCGCTCCTCGAAGGCATCGCCCGTGGTGACTGCCTCCCGTCCCTCGAGGTACTCGTAGGTGGTCTTGTCCGGATTCACGTAGCCGGCACGCGCACCTCCCTCGATGGACATATTACAAAGTGTCATCCGCTCGTGCATCGACATCGACTCGACCACGTCACCACCGTACTCGTAGACGTAGCCGACACCGCCATCGGTGCCCAACTCGCGGATGATCGAAAGCACCACGTCCTTCGCGGTGACACCTTCGCCGAGCTCGCCGGTGACCTCGATCCGCCTGACCGCTTGTTTTTCCATGGCGACCGACTGAGTCGCGAGCACGTCCCGGATCTGACTCGTGCCAATCCCGAAGGCCAGGGCCCCGAACGCGCCGTGGGTAGCGGTGTGGCTGTCACCACAGACGATCGTCATGCCCGGCTGGGTCAACCCCTGTTCCGGACCGATGACGTGGACGATGCCCTGGTTGCCGGTCTCGGGGCCTGAGAATCGGATGCCCGCTTTTCGCACGTTCTCCTCGAGCTCTTCAAGCATCGTCTCTGCGGCCCCGTCCTGAAACGGCCGCGAGCGGTCCCCGGTCGGGACGATGTGATCGACGGTCGCGTGAGTCTGCTCGGGGAAGGCCACCTCCAGCTCGCGTTCCCGGAGCATTCCGAAGGCCTGCGGGCTCGTGACCTCGTGTATCAGGTGCAATCCGACGAACAGCTGGTCCTGCCCCGTCGGAAGGGTCTCGACGAGATGCTCGTCCCAGACGTGATCGTAGAGCGTTCCGTCACTCATCGTCGGCCCACGCGAACATCGATCGTAGTCGTTCGCCGACATCCTCGATCTCGTGGTCGGCCTCGGCTCCTCGGTGCTGTGTGTACGCGGGGCGACCGGCCTGGTTTTCCGAGATCCACTCGCGGGCGAACTCGCCGTTTTGAATCTCCGTCAGGATCGCCTCCATGTTCTCCTTGACGTCCTCGTCCACGACTACGTCGCCGCGGGTCAGGCCGCCGTATTCGGCCGTATCCGAGACCGAATCCCACATCTCGCCGAGCCCACCTTCGTACATCAGATCCACGATGAGCTTGAGTTCGTTCAGGACTTCGAAATACGCCATCTCCGGGCTGTACCCGTTCTCGACCAGGGTCTCGTACCCGGTTTTCACCAGGCTGGTGACCCCGCCACAGAGGACGGCTTGCTCGCCGAAGAGGTCCGACTCGGTCTCCTCTTGGAAGCTCGTCTCGATGACGCCGGCCCTGGCACACCCGATCCCCTGGGCATAGGCCAGCGCTTCGTCCCGAGCCTCGCCTGTGGCGTCTTGATACACTGCGACGAGTGCTGGTGTCCCTTCGCCGGCTTCGTAGTTGCGCCGTACCAGATGGCCGGGGCTTTTCGGGGCGACCATCGTGACATCGACGTCCGCCGGGGGTTCGATCTGGTTGTAGTGGATGTTGAACCCGTGGGCGAACTGGAGCGTGTCGCCTGCGTCGAGTTCTGGTTCGATCGCCTCGTAGACCATCGGTTGCACCGTGTCCGGAACCAGCATGGACACGATATCTGCCTCGGCGGCCGCATCACGTGGTGTTGCCACTCGAAGGCCATCTTCCTCCACGGCCGATCGGGAATCCGAATCGGGTTTGAGGCCGACCACCACTTCGACCCCGCTCTCGGCGAGGTTCTGGGCGTGGGCGTGGCCCTGGCTTCCGTAGCCGAGGACCGCGACGGTCTTCTCGGCAATCATCGAGCTGTCCGCGTCTTCGTCGTAGTATACCGGTCTGGTGAAATCGTCAGTCATGTTGTCGATTGTGTGCCGCTGGCGAGGGCGGCGGTGCCCGTGCGGGCGACTTCGTGTACGCCGAACTGTTCGAACGCTCTGATCGCGGCGTCGATATCTGCCTCTGTTCCTGTCAACTCGACAGTGATGATCTCGTCGTTGGCTTGGACTGCCTGGCCGCCGTACATTTCCGCGACTGCGGTGACCCCGGCTGGATCGTCACCGCTAACTTTGATAAGTGAAAGTTCGCGCTCGATCGCACCCTTGACTTCCCGGACTGACCAGGCGTGGACTTCCTTGCGGAGTTGTCGCTTGGCCTGTTCGATACCCGGTTCGTCCTCCTCGACGACGATGGTCATCCGGGCTTTCGACTCGTCGATAGTCGGCCCGACGGTCAAACTCTCGATGTTGAGCTGGCGGCGGGCGAAGAGCCCGGAGACGTTTGCGAGCACGCCCGGCTCGTGATCGACCAGGGCAGAAATCACGGCCCGTCGCTCCTGAAGTTCCGCTTCTGTCTCCGGGTCGATGCGGATCCCCTGGGAATTGCGGCGGCCCGAGGGAATCTCTCGGTCCACGGGTGCTTTACCTTCCATCCGTTCTCCAGTCATAGGTGATCCTCCTCCAGGGCGAATTCGGCGTTATTGCCACCGCTTGGCACCATCGGATAGACGTCTGCGACCTGGTCGATATGGAAATCGATCACTGATGGGCCGTCATAGGCAAACGCCTCTTCGATCACTTCCGGAACCTCATCGTAGGCCATTGCCTGTAGCCCCTGCGCGCCATAGGCTTCGGCCAACGAGGCGAAGTCCGGGCCCCAGTCCCACTTGCTTTCGTAGCGTCGCTGGTCGTAGAAGGCGTCTTGCCACTGTCGGATCATCCCGACATAGGAGTTGTTCAAAATCGCGATGGTGATGTCGAGTTCCTCGCGGACGGCCGGTGCGATCGCCTGGCTGGTCATCAGGAATGACCCGTCGCCTTCGAAGGCAACCACTTGTGTGTCCGCGGCTGCGAGTTTTGCACCGACTGCGGCCGGGGCGCCATACCCCATCGTTCCGAGGCCGTTCGAGGAAACCCATGTCCGTGGCTCGGTGTAGGTCCAGTACTGAGCGGCCCACATCTGGTGCTGGCCGACGCCGGTAGTCACTATGGCGTCGTCCGCTGCGGCTTCGTCCATCGCTTCGACGACGAACTGGGGTTTGATTGCTTCGTCCTGTGGAGTTTCGTATCCCATCGGGTATTCGGCTTTCCACTCCTGGGTCCGTTTGCGCCACGCCTCTGCGTCTGGCGATTTCGGCATGGCATCGTGGAGCTGTTTCAGCACCGCGCCTGCGTCCCCGATCAGCGGATAATCCGCGTGGATGTTCTTCGAGATCTCGGCGGGGTCGATGTCGACGTGGATGACTTCGGCCTCGGGGGCGAAGGTCTCGATGCCGCCCGTGAGCCGATCGTCGAACCGGGTGCCCACACCCAACAGGACGTCACAGTGGCTCAAGGACATGTTGGCATAGCCCGTTCCGTGCATCCCACCCATCTCCATCGCGAGGGCGGTATCCTCGGGGAACGAGCCGAGGCCGGGCATCGTCGTGACGACTGGAATCCCGTACTCGATAGCGAACTCCCGCAGTTCCTCGCTGGCCTCGCTCTTGATGACGCCGCCTCCGGAAAGGATCAGGGGCCGATCCGCCCCGGCGAGTGCCTCTGCAGCGGCCCTGACCGCCTTGGAATCGGCTTCAGGCGCTGGGACCTGATAGGACTCGGGGGTGGTGGGGATTGACGGTTCGACGTCTGTCTCGCCAGTTGTGACGTTCTTCGGGAGGTCGACCAGGGTCGGCCCCTGTCGTCCCTCAGCCGCGAGTGCAATTGCAGTCCCGATGTCGTCTCCGACGGTGTCAGGGTTTGTCGAAAAGATGTTTGCTTTCGTGATCGGCGCGGTGATCCCCATCGTGTTCGTCTCCTGGAAGGCGTCGTTACCGACCATGTCCTGGGGGACTTGGCCGGTCAACGAGACGATCGGATCGGAATCCAGGTTGGCGTCCGCGATGCCCGTGACCAGGTTCGTCGCCCCAGGCCCGGAGGTGGTGATCGTGACGCCCGGGTTACCGGAGACGATCCCGTATGCATCAGCCGCGTGGGAGGCCCCTTGCTCGTGAGCCATCGAGACGTGATGGATGTCCGAATCGACCATGGCGTCGTATACGGGCATGATGGCCCCGCCCTGGACGCCGAACGTGATCTCGACGTCGGCCTTCTCGAGGGCAGCGACGACCGAGTTAGCGCCTGTTGTCTGTTCCTCCGTGGTTGTCTCGCTTTTCGTCTCCGACAGGTCCTGTGACTCTGTCGATGGGTCCGTGGTGTCCGTCGTTTTCTGTGGTTTGCTCATTGGTCTCCGTGGGCGTGGCCGGTCAATCTGGGATCGATACGGTCTGTCCCGTTCCATGTCGGTCTCACAAGAGGGTCGCGAGAACCGATAGGCGAACGGTTCCGATCAGAAAAATGCGGTATTGGGGGCCTTACGCCCCTACAATAGCGCTGCTGGCCGAACACGCCTCGGTTTGGAACTGCCTGTGAGCGCTGGCCATCGTATCTCCATTTTGGGTGAGCGGCCGATTTAATCGTTCCGGTGGCAGTCGGGCTGATCGATCCGTTCGGCCGGTGGCTCATGCCCGTACCTCGGCAGATGAACCGGCTCGATCGACCCCGACTGCGGCCGCGAAGCGATGGAGGTCTTCGACCGTGATGGTGTGTTTCTCCGTGGCACGGCTTTTGACCCGGGCCGTGATTTCCTCGACTTCTTCGTCGGTCGGGGCGTACCCTGCGTCTTCGAGGTGTTCACGTACCGCGTGGCTCCCGGTGTGTTTGCCCAGGACGATCGCTCGCTGGGCGCCGACCATTTCCGGGGTCATGATGCCGGGTTCGAAGGTGTCGGCGTTTTCGATCACGCCGGCCGCGTGAATGCCACTCTCGTGAGAAAAGGCGTTCTCTCCGACAACCGGCTTGTTTGGCGGGATCGGGATGCCGGATTTCTCCTCGATGATCGCTGCGATCTCGGTGATTCGTGTGGTATCGATACCGGTGTCCGCGTTGTAGATCGACTCGGCCGCCATCACGACTTCCTCGTAGGCGGCGTTGCCCGCTCGCTCGCCGATGCCGTTGATCGAAACCTGGGCCTGATCGGCTCCCGCTTCGATTCCGGCGATGGCGTTTGCCGTCGCCATGCCGAAGTCGTCGTGGGTATGGACGTCGATCCGGGCGTCGGTGTGTTGTCCGACAAAGCCGATCAGGTCGGCAAAGCGCGAGGGACTGGCTACCCCAGTCGTATCCGGGATGTTCACCCAGTCTACGTCGGCCTCATCGACGGCTTCGAGAACTCCTGCCAGGTAATCCCGATCGGTTCGCGTGGCGTCCATCGGTGAGAACATGACTTCAGCGCCCCCTGCCTTGGCCTGTTCGACGGCCGCGACCGAGCGCTCCTTGACCTCCTCGCGGTTGGAGTGCATGGAGTCCTCGATCTGGACGTCACTGGTGCTGGCAAAGACGTGGATCATGTCCACTTCCGACTCTATTGCGGCCTGCACGTCGGATTCGACGACACGGGCCAGGCCCGCCACGGTCGTCTCCGTCGACCGGGCGATGTCCCTGATGGCTTCGAATTCGGCGTCGCTGTTCGCTGGGAATCCGGCCTCGATGACGTGGGTCCCCATCTCGTCGAGTATCGTCGCTATCTCTCGCTTGTCAGCCTCGGAGAAGGAGGTGCGCGGGGTCTGTTCGCCGTCACGTAGGGTCGTATCGAAGATCCGGACCGATTCGAACTCGCTACGTGTAGCTAACGTGCCCTGGAAGAACTCGATCGCTCGAGCTTGCGCCGAGCGTGTCCTCAGTATGCGTCATCAACTGTCTCGAACGCTTTGCAGGTGATAAGTCTTCCCTTCGCTGTGAGTCTCTCGCATACGTCCCGGAATCCGTGCCGGGACCAACACGGCTTTGAGACCACCCGACTTCCCACCGGATATGGCGGCGGATCGACCGCCGTGGTATCTTGCGCCCCTGCCACGGCAAATCGAAGACTTGGCCCTGCGACTGGTGGTCCCGATAGCGCTCATCAACCTCGTCGGGACGGCCTTTGGCTTCTGGTATTACCGGTTTCAACTCGCCTCCACGGAGATCCTCGCCTGGCCACTCGTCCCCGATAGCCCCCTCGCCACGATGTTCATCGGGCTCTCCCTGCTCGCGTTTCGGTTCGATTACGATGCCGATTGGCTTCACGTACTCGGGTTCATGGGCGCGTTCAAATTGGGGTTCTGGACGCCCTTCGTGCAACTGTTCCTGAACGGTCCCGGCGGGATCGCGCTCTGGCTGTACGTGTTTTTGGTTACCAGCCACCTCGCCATGGTCGGTGAAGCGTTTCTCGTCCACCGGTATGCGACCTTCTCGATTCGCGCAGTCGCGGTTGGGGTGTTCTGGTTCGGCCTCAACGATCTCGTGGACTACTTCGTCCCGATCGCAGGCGAGATTCATCACACCTGGCTTCGGGCCGAACTGGTGACCGGCGGTTTCAGCCACGACGTGCTGGCTCACGATCTGGCCGCTGGCGCCGCGGTAACCTTGA
>NZ_JAZKRK010000031.1:0-23824 GCF_036626455.1 Halodesulfurarchaeum sp.
CGAGCGGATTCTGAACCCAGGAAACCGAACGTAGTGAGGTTTCCGTTGGTTCAAACCCGGGAGGTGGCATCCCACTTTTTGTTCATCGGGTTTCCTCGCTCACTTCGCGCGCTGCGGGAACCACTCCACTCACGGCGGCAGTGCCGCCGTTCGTGCAAACCGAGGAAAAAAGATTCCTCGCGGCTCACAAAAACTTGGGAAAAGGCCGGACTCGCTCCGCTCGTCCGGTGAAACCGCGACTCGCGGCGCTCGGGGCGGCCTGGAATTCGACCCGGAAATGGGGTACAGAGACGGCGAGACGAACTACGCGAGAAGCCGCCGTCCCACGACCGTGTACCTCGGTTGCACGGCCACCCCCAGACTATTGCCAACAGGAACCAGGAGTACTGTGATGGCAAAAACCGCAATCGTCATCCTGGCAGGAACAGAGGGACATGACAATCTCGGACGCCTCGTCAACGGCCTGATAACGGCACGAGAGTCCGTCGAAACCGACGGCGACGGGGTAAAACTCATCTTCGACGGGGCCGGAACCCAGTGGATTCCCGAACTCGAAGATACCAAGAGCGATCACTACGACCTGTTCCAGACGGTCAAGGACCAGGCATCGGCCTGTGACTTCTGCTCGAGTGCGTTCGGCGTCGACGAAGCCGTCAATGAGTCGGAGATTCCTCGACTGGACGAATACGGCGGGCACCCCAGCCTCCGATCGCTCGTCGAGGAGGGCTACGAAGTACTCACGTTCTGACCGTCTCTGAGGGGGATTCACCACTCTAAAACGATTTCACGGTGGAATTTCTCCGTCGACGAGGACATCGAAATCGAACACCCCGCAGATTGCAGCGCCGAAGGGCTCGGCGGGCCCACACGTCCGGTGGCCATCCCTGTTTTTCCGGGCAAGATCGGGTGGTTTAGACAACCGGGCAGGCTACGTTCGATTTCCTCACTGAACCTGCCTTCACTCGGCGAACACGGCCTCGGGATCGGACACCCGACCCTCCAGTGTCCCGGTCCCGGTTATCGCTTCTCGAAGCCACGGTTCCGACCTCCCTGAGAACGATTCGACGATGTGAACGAACTCATCGAGCGTGACCGGCTCCTTTCGAGCGTTCATCTCCCTGAAGACGTCCACAAGACAGTGTTTCCCGCCGCTTCCCTCCCTGATCGCGGCATCGGCCGCGTAGAGAAGTCTGGCTCCCCGATAGTAGTTCGCGTTCGACCGGTCCCACGTGGATTCGTCCGCAAGTGCAGTCCCGGCGGAGTCATCTCGGGCCATAATCCAGGCCCGTACGTCTTCCGGCTCGACCTCGTGGTATTGCTCCTCCAGCATGCGGGCGGCGAGGTAGGTCGCACTCGCCTCGCGAAACCATTCCATCTCGGGTGCGGTCTCGAAGCGCTGCTGGCTATGGAGGTACTCGTGGATCCAGACGCTCGTTGCATCGCCATCCCAGAAGGCATGCTGGGTGATGTAGGACCGCGTCCCATAGGTCACGCCGTCATAGGGGAGCGCATCGGGGGCGATGAGAATCGTGGCCGGTTCGGCCCGATCCTGATGCAACTGATATGGCGAGACGAGTAGCGAGAGAAAGTGGGCTTTCCGAGCCGGGTCGACGTCCATCGCCGCCGGAGCCCCAACCGTCACCGGCGCCGTTCGAACCACTTCCGTAGCGGTGGAAAGGTTGCCGACCAAAACCCACGGGCCGACAGCTTCAACACCGGCTGAATGGTTTCCGGCCGCCATTACCAGCGAGGATGGTAGACTCGATTTCGACAAATATGCCCAGTCACCCGCCGCGTCGACGTGTATTGGGTCGACACCCGTGACAGCATACTGATGGGTTCCTGGTGGTGCTGACCCGGTGTCGGACCCGCCAATTCGATACGTGAGTGTGACCGTCGTCGCGGTCTCGTTGGCCGGATCTGCGTCGATCGATTCGATCTGTACCCAGTGCTCGCTGTTCGGGTCTGGACTCGGTGCAAGGGCCATTACGGGGCCGAACCCCACCACAATCGCGGCGAGAAGAAGAATCAGGGCCACAATGCAAATCCCAAGCCCAACACTCGTGCCTGTTATCACGTCCGTCTGGGAATTGGTAGATTGTCGGTCCATCGTCCTTCGTGTGAGTCGTCCGTTTGAGTTGACGCTACGGCGAGAGGAACCCTAAAGGTTCGAGTTTGCCTATGCAAATACCGAGATCGCTCATTACCAGGGGTTTGCGTGCCGGAGAACCAGACCCGATCCACACTGGTGATTTGATTTCGAAATGGCGAGCTGTGCCGCTCTCATGAGTCCCAGCTCACACCGAGCCGTCGGAATGAATGATCTGCGGTTTCCGTTGGTGCTTTTTCAGACGCCGGGCACGCCGAACGCGTTGACATCCTCCCCGCGCTGAAGCGGCATGACGAGACGCGTAGCGTCTCGTTGCACCCGAAAACGCTTCGCGTTTTCGAGGACGAGGATTCCAGCGTGGGGCGTCTGGACCGTCCCGAGTTCCCCGCCGGTAACTTCCTCCCCGGAGGGAGTACCGGGTTCGTGAGCGCCACGTCTGGGCGGTAGGCGCGTGGCGACGCCAGTCCGTTCGGACTCCCCCGCTTGTGGCTCCACACCCGCCCGGTCGCCCAACCGCAACAGGGGCGGTCGTCCGAACGCAGTGAGGTTTCCGTTGGTTTAAATCCGGGAGGTGGCATTCCACTTTTCCTCGTCGGGTACGCCGGAGGCGAACCCCTCCTCGCAAAAACGTGGGGAAAAGGCTGGACTCACTTCGTTCGTCCGGGGAAATTGCGACTCACCGCCCGTGTCAGAATATGCTGGAAACTGGAGCGTGCCGTTCAAAAAATCAGACAGAGCGACGCTAATTCTGACTGGCAGACGAGATAGTTGAACTGGCTCCTGAAAACGGTTTGTGGGGATATTGTAGAACGGAACGGCGATTGAGCGATGGGGGAGTGCACAGATGAGTTCACGAACAGGGCGGGCCGTTCCATTTCCTCTAATATTGGATGAAGTGTGCAATACTTGTAGTAAACAACAACTATTTCTATTTTTCATAAATTTTAATTTTAAAATTACCGTAATTCTTAAAACACTGTGCAGATAAATCTGCATATGGTGATTGAGAAACGATGACCCTTGCTGAAGAGTTGCGCGGCGCAAGTCTCATTATCGGGAGTATCATCGGCGCCGGCGTCCTAGGTATCCCATATGCGGCCGCCGCTCTCGGGCTCATTCCCTCGCTGATCCTCTCGCTAGTCGTCGGGGTTGTGCTTTACAGCACGTCGATCATCCTGCTGCGGTTCTCAGCCAAGAATGACGGCAGTCAAATCGCCACCTTGGCCACGGACATCCTCGGCCGACCAGGGGGCTATTTCATGATGGGTGGGATGATGATCTACATTTACGGCGCGCTCCTAGCGTACACCTCTGCTGGCGGGCAAACCCTCGCTGCGCTTACACCACTCGCTGAGGTGCCCGCGGCCATCGTCTTCTGGATCGCAGCCTCGTTCTTCATCTATCAGGGTCTGGAAGCTTCGCTCAAGACCGAGTTCGTCCTGGTCGTGGGAATCGTCCTTCTCTTCCTCCTCGTGGCAATCACAAGCCTGCCCCACGCCGACTTCTCGAACGCGACCTATGTTGATCTGGGTCCGTGGCAGGCTTTCATTGGGGTTGCCCTCTTTGCGTTCGTCGGACACGCGATGGTCCCCGACGTTTACAAGGCGCTTGGCGATTACGAGAAGGCAAAGCGGAGTATCCGCCTCGCGTTCGGCTTGATCTTTGTCCTTTACGCCATCCTGACCATCTCGTTCGTCCTCGTATTCGGTCGTGAGGTGCCCCAGATCGCCCCGAAGGCCTTCGAACAACTCTACGGGACGGCCGGGTTGATCATCGGGAACCTTCTCCCACTCATTACCGTCACCACCAGTTTCATCGGCTTCGGCCTCGCTCAGAAGAACAACTACGTCGACTACAATGGCCTCGACTCAACTGTCGCTTGGGGTCTGACGGTGATACCGCCGCTGGGGCTTTACCTGTTCGGCATCCGCGATTTCGTCGGGACTCTCGAGGTCGCAGGGAACGTCGGCGCGGTAATCCTCACCCTTGTCGTTCCGATCGCGATGTACCTGGTCTGGCGAAAAAACGCGGAACGAACGTCGGTCGGCGAATCGCGGAAATCCTTCGGCGAGGGACCAAGCCCGTCAGCGGGGATTTTTCTCAGTGCTCGGAACCTCGATTCGGGTGACAATTAATCCACCCAACAGCTGGGATGAGGTCATGTCCGTATCAGAAATATTGCCGGTGTGCGGTTTCATGTCTCATTGAGGGGGCGCCGTCCCCGATATGTGATTCAGGTCGCCAGGTCGGAACCCTCGACAAGCCCTGGTGATTTTTGATGTGTCATGTCGGATTCATCACCCTCCCCAGACTGCGTCTGACGGGCAACCAGAACGCAATTCATTCTGGTAAGCCTAAAGCGCGAGGCATCCTCCAGTCCGTTCTGTAATATAGCACATTTCAAAATTTAGTAAATGACCTTCCCTTTTGATCGTCATTCCTATCTTCCTTCAGATCGCTCCGCAATATATGCCTTCAAAACCGTTCGATGGCACCGTTTGTCAGCCGTGTTCTCGTAACACACGAGCACGACGTCCTGGCCGTCGGCTCGCAGTGCATTGATGTTTCGAATCGCCGCCTGGGCGTCCTCGGAATTCGTCACATAGTCCAGGTACCGGTCCCGATAATCCAGTTCCGCCAGCGCTCTGTTGTGCGCTTTTGCGTCCGAGAGCCCGGTTTCATGTAACGCCTCGTGTCGCTGCTTGACTGCGTCGAGCAGCTCCGGGGGCGGCCCAAGTTCGGGTCGGTTCTCCTCGACCTGCCCCAGCAGCCAGGGTAACGGTCGGCGAACCACCCCAATCAATCGTTCGTCCCCCTTCAGCTCGATTAAATCGTGCTGCAAGGCCGCAGCATAGGTGTCCCGAAGCGCACCCAATTCAGTCATGCCACACACACATATCGAGTTCGACGGGCTTAGTTGTGGACCCAAAGCGTGGGAAAAGGAGTCACTTCGTCATCGTCAACAGCATCTTGAACCGTTCCTCGCCCCAGAGCGCGTGTGGCACTTCCGATGGAAACACCAGTCCGTCACCGTCTCCCACCTCGTACTCCGTCGAATCGATCGAAACGTGTGCGGTTCCATCCAACACGTGGAGAATCGCGTCGTGCTGTGCCGTATGTTCGCTGATCGACTGGCCGGCGTCCACAGCGAACATCGTCACCGTCACATCCTCCCGGTCGACGATGGTTCGACTGACAATTGCCCCGTCCTGATACGACAGGAGGGCCGCGACCTCGAACACCGCACCGGCCAACTCCTCGAGCTGATCCTCGTTCGGGTTCATGGTGATCTCGATGACCGTTCGTCCCCCGTTCGGAAAAGCTGGGCCCCGAACCCGTTCGCAACCCCGGTTACAAGTCGATGGGGACCGACTGAGCGGTATGCCTCCCACCACGCTTTCAGAGCTCCTGGAACGGAATCGGCAACACACCGACCGTCTCGACGAGGACCATTTCGCCGCGGTGCAAGCGGGCCAGGAACCGGCCGTCGTCTCGATGGCCTGCTCGGACTCGCGTGTCTCACAGGAGGGCATGTGGGATGTCGAGGAACCCGGGTGGTTGTTCTCGCCAAGCACCATCGGAAACCAGGTCTGGGATCGCCACGAAGGGGAGCGGGTCGTCGACGGGAGCATGCTTTACCCGCTCTTTCAGACAGGAACAGAAATCGCAACAGTCGTGGGCCACACCGGCTGCGGGGCGATTACCGCTGCGCTCGACGAAGTCCGGGGCACAGAACCGGACCTCCCGGCTGGCGTCGAGAAGTGGGTCACCGAACTGAAACCCGTCGTCGAAGCCGGGCTGGCCGACGACCGGGTCGATTCGGATCGGGATGTGGGGCTCGTTGATCAACTCGTCGAGTTCAACGTCGATCGCCAGGTCGAATTTCTCCTGGAGAGCGAGGGCGTTCCAGCAGGCGTCTCAGTGTACGGGTTCGTCTACGACTTCCAGAGCGTGTACGGCGGCCCCAACGGGCGAACCTACCTCGTCAATGCCGATGGGGAAACCGATCCGATGGAACTCCGAGACCGTGTTCCGGATCGATTCGACGAGCACGTCAGTCGCGTTGTGTAACGGGTGGCCGGGACCGACGTTCACCTACGGTGTATAGGTGCCTTCGAGGACCGAATCCTCGATGAGATGGCCCCGAAGTACAGATTCGAGGTCGTCTTTTGTCGCCCCGGGATCGAGATCGAGTGTGGTATCGAGGGCAACCAATCGGAAGCGGTAGGTGTGCTCCCGGTCAGGTGGATTCGGCCCGCCATAGCCGGTTTCACCGTAATCGGTTCGGCCTTCCATCGCATCGACCGCGTCCCAGTCCTCGGGAATCCCCTCGCTGTCGGGATCGATGTTCCAGACGATCCAATGGTCCCAGATTTTGCCCGCTGGTTCCATGGCATCCGGGTCGTCCATCACGAGCGCAAGTGATTCGGCCTCGTCAGGAACCCCGGTAATTTCCAATGGCGGATTGACGTTTGCTTCGGTATAGCCGTATCGTTCCGGTATCCGAGCCCCGTCCTCGAAGGCCGGGCTCTGTAATTGCAGTGTCATCGGATCACAGTGGATAGTACTACCGGGATCGCCAAAAATCTGGGAGCTATCCCGTTCAAATACCGGACCTGTCGATTCTCGGAACGTGGGCAGTTCCCGCAATCGGATGGAAACTATTTGTGTCTCACCCGGGAAGGAAAAATAGATGAGACGGACACACCAGATGCGAGACCGGTTGTGGGACAGTCACTAATGGCCACGCCAGTCACACCGGGAGTGAACCTGTTGATGATTACGGCGGTGATTATCACCCTCGGGGTCGCCGCCCAGGTTTTGGCAGACCGGTTCCAGGTCCCGAGCGTCCTGTTCCTCATCCTCACAGGGGTCGCCGTCGGGCCGGAAGGGCTCGGACTCGTCACACAGGATGTGTTCGGTGGGGCACTGTCGACGATTGTCGGGCTGAGCGTGGCCATCATCGTCTTTGAAGGGGCCTTCCATCTGGATCTCGAGCAAATTCACGAAGCCAGATCGGCCGCAGTGTATCTGGTCACCATCGGCGCCCTGATTTCCTTTGCCGGGACCACCGTTGCCGCCCATTACCTCCTCGGGGCCAGTTGGGGAATTGCAGGACTCATCGGGGCCTTGTTGATTGCGACTGGGCCCACAGTCGTCACGCCGATCCTCAACGTCGTTCCGGTTCGAGACCACGTCGCCGCTGCGCTGGAAACGGAAGGAATCGTCAACGACGTCACGGCTGCAATCCTCGCCGTCGTCGTTTTCAAACTGCTCGCCTCGACGGAAGTCGCGCCAAGCACCTACCTCATCGAGTTCGTCGAGCGATTGAGTGTCGGTGTGTTCGTCGGACTGGCCGTGGCAGTCGGGCTCTGGTTCCTACTCACGCAGGTCGAACTGCCCGCCGGCTGGACGCCACAACACGCCCGCCTCATGACCCTCGCCGGGGCGATTCTGGCGTTCAGTCTGGCCGATACGATCGCAACCGAGTCGGGGGTCGCAGCGGTAGCAGTTGCCGGCTTGCTCCTGGGCAACGTCGATCTGGCCTTCGAGGAAACGGTCGCGGAGTTTAAAGGGGATATCACGCTTCTCGTGCTTTCCTTTGTGTTTATCGCGTTGGCGACCCTGATCGAGTTCGAATCGCTACTCTCCCTCGGCCTTGGTGGCCTGGCACTCGTGTTCGTCGTTGCCGTTATCTTGCGGCCGTTCCTCGTATTCATTTCGACACTCGGAGACCAGTTTACCGTCCGAGAGCAATTGTTCATGGGATTTGTCGGCCCCCGTGGGATCATTCCAGCGAGTGTCGCAACGTTGTTCGCGATCCAACTCCAGACCCCAACACCCCCCTCGAACCCGGAGGGAGCAAGCTTGCTCGCCGGAACGGTATTTCTCGTAATTTTACTCACAGTCGTTTTTGAGGGTGGCTTCGCGAGACAGATAGCGGAACAACTCGATGTGATACCAATGCGCGTACTCATCATCGGCGGTGGACGAGTGGGCAAAGAACTCGCAGAACGACTCGAAGACCGGGGTGAAAACGTCGTCATCCTCGAACGAGACGACGCACTCGCCAAACAGCGTCGGTCAGAAGGGTTCACTGTTCGGACCAGTAACGGAACCGATGTCGAGGACCTCAGAGCGGCCGGGGCGGAATCGGCAAAAACGGTCCTCGCCGCGACCGGCGACGACGATACCAACCTCTTGGTTGCACAACTCGTCCGTGCCAAATTCCAGACCGAAGACGTGATCGCACGGGTGAACAAGCCCGAGAACCGTGACGCGTTCGAGGAACTCGGTGTCAAAGCGGTCTCGGCGTCTACGGCGACGGCCTGGGCCATCGACAATCTGGTCGAACGGCCGGCCCTCTCGAAGTGGATGACTGAACTCGGGCGGAGTGGAGACGTCCAGGAGATCGAAGTGACCGACGAGGAACTCGTGGGTCGGACTGTCGCCGAGATCAATCCGGATCTTCCGGATGGCTGTATCATCGCGTTGCTGACTCGGGATGAGGAAAACACGGTCCCGACCGGAGAGACGGCTCTCCAACTGGGAGATCACCTGACGATCATCGGCCCGAGAGACGGAGTCAAAGAAGCCATCGAGTGGATGCATCCCCCGGGAACAGACGGGGGCTGGGTGGAACCCAGGTAGCCCTGGGGTGCCCAGAGTCGGGATGAACCGTATCCCGGTTCGGAATGAACTATATACCATCCGTAGAAAGGTATTTACAAGGGCTCATGAACCAGGACTATCCAAAAGACGTCGAGATTCTCCACTGTGTCTTCACAGGAAAGAACCCCAGTCCGAAGGTCATCGTGGCAGAACTCGGCGGACCGGACCAATACGTTCGGAGGCGTCTCGATGCCCTTGTCGATCGCGGCCTCCTCAATCGTCGGAATGAAACGGGAGAAACGCTCCGATACGATGTCACGCCACCAGGCGAAGCCGCCCTCGAAGTCCGTGGGGTTGTCGAATCCAAACAGCGTCCCAGCGCCTAAGCACCCGAAATTCAACGATCGAACTGCTCGGTTTTCAATAATCGACGGGGGCCGCTGGAACCCCTTTCCACCAGTGAAGAGACACGAAGCCACATTACCCCGGCCATCGAAACCCATTTCGATGGAGACACGGCATCGCGTGCTCGTGGACGACGCGCGTGACCTTGCTGCGATCGAGGATAACGCCGTCGAACTCGTGGTAACGTCGCCCCCGTACCCGATGATCGAGATGTGGGATGACCTCTTCGAGTCCCTCAACCCAGCGATCGGTGAGGCACTCGCGTCAGGGGCAGGTAAAGCGGCGTTCGACGCGATGCACGAGGCCCTGCAGCCGGTCTGGGCGGAACTTAAACGAGTGCTCGTCGAGGGGGGTATTGCCTGCATCAACATCGGTGACGCGACGCGCACGCTTGGGGACAGTTTCCGCGTCTACCCGAATCACGCCAGGATCGTCGATGCGTTCGAACGGTTGGGATTCGAGCCCTTACCGGAGATCCTGTGGCGGAAGCCCAGTAATTCCGCGACAAAGTTCATGGGCTCTGGAACGCTTCCCCCGAACGCCTACGTCACTCTCGAACACGAGTACATCCTCGTTTTTCGAAACGGCTCACACCGGCGGGACTTCGAGCCGAAAGCAAAGCGCCGCTACGAGGCGGCGTACTTCTGGGAGGAACGCAATACGTGGTTTTCCGACGTCTGGACGGGCCTCGCCGGCGAACTCCAGGCCCTGGACGATGACGAACTTCGGGATCGGTCAGGGGCCTTCCCTTTCGAGGTCCCATATCGCCTGATCAATATGTACAGCGTCTATGGCGACACGGTTCTGGACCCGTTCTGGGGAACCGGCACGACCAGTCTCGCTGCGATGGTCGCCGCCCGAAACTCGATCGGCTACGAACTCGACGAGGAGTTTCTCGAGCGGTTCGATCAGCAGGCAAAAACGGCCCCCGCCTTCGCCAGTGACGTCCTCGAAACCCGCCTGGCGGATCACCGGTCCTTCGTGGAAAACGCCAGGGAAGGCGGCCGGGAATTCAAATACGAGGCTTCGCAGTACGATTTCCCGGTCACTACCAAACGAGCCCGAGAAATCCGACTCTACGACATCGATCGGATCGAGGAAACGGACTCCGGCTACCGGGTTGTTCACGATCCCATCAACTCGAAGTAAAAGGTGCGTGGAACACGGCAGAGACCGCCGATGGCTTTTTCGGGGGTTGAGAAGCGGGTAATCGGGCCAAAACCTAGATGTCACAGCCGTGACTGGCTCGATCACCGGGTGGCAAAATACTGCCAGCATCAGTTCCTTTAAGTTTCCGTCCTCGTGAAGTCCGAACACATGGCACGAGAAACATGGGGCACACGAATCGGATTCATCCTCGCTGCGGTGGGGAGTGCAGTCGGACTTGGGAACATTTGGCGGTTCCCCTTCCAGGTCGGTCAGGAGGGGGGCGCGGCGTTCATGGTCATGTACCTGGCCTTCGTCGTGCTCATCGGGTTTCCCGCAATGCTCGCGGAGTTCGTCGTGGGGCGCAAAACTGATCTGAACGCTGTCGGTGGCATCCGTGAATGGGCCGGGGGCGCGTGGACCTATTTAGGGGGGTTGTTCGTCCTCATCGGGTTCGTCATTCTTTCCTATTACAGCGTCGTGGGTGGCTGGGTCCTTCGCTACGTCGTCGGAAGTGTCACCGGTGGGTACACGGCGACCGAAAGCGCCGCCGCATACTTCGTTTCGATTGCATCGGGGACTGATGCCCTACTCTTCCACGCGATCTTCATGCTGATCGTGATCGGGATCGTGGCCCTGGGCGTCCAACAGGGCATCGAACTGGGGGTCAAGGTGATGGTCCCGGCCATCTTCGTGATCTTCGGCATACTCGCTGTGTACGCCTTCGGCCTGGCCGGTGCCGGCGAAGCCTATGCCTATTACCTCTCGCCGGATGTCGGATACATCCTCGAGAACTGGCAGAGTCTGGTTCCGGCGGCGGCCGGCCAAGGCTTTTTCACCCTCTCCCTGGGGATGGGTGTGATGATTACCTACGCGTCATATCTCAGTTCGGACGAGAACCTCGCACTTGACGGCGTGAGCATCGTCGTCTTGAACACCGGCGTGTCAATTCTCACCGGCCTGATCGTCTTCCCGATCCTGTTCTCTGCCGGCGTGGACCCGGCAACCTCCGGCGCTGGTGCCATCTTTATCAGCGTGGCTGAGGCGCTCATCGACCTGCCGTTCGGACAGATCGTGGGCCTGCTCTTCTTCCTGACGGTGGCCATCGCTGCGCTTTCCTCGGCGATCAGCCTGATCGAGGTTGTCGTCTCCTATGCGATCGACGAATACGGGATGGATCGAATGCGGGCAACCGGAATCATCGGGGTCGCGATCTTCCTACTCGGGGTCCCGGTGACGGTCAACACCATCTTCGTGGATCTGTACGACATCTTCGCGGCCCAGATCCTGCTGGTGCTGGGCGGCATTCTGCTCATGATCGCTATCACCTGGCTCCACGCGGACAAAGCCGTCGGCGAGTTGGAGAAAGGCATCGGCGATCTCGGCTCGATCGGCAGCCTCTGGATCTGGATTGTCCGGGTGCCGGTCGTACTGGTCCTGCTCGTCTCGCTGTACCTCGGTATCACCGGATACATCGACTTCCTGCAGGGGCCATTCGCCGAATACCTCGGTTCACTATAGACGATAACCGAACGTTTCTCGAGCGGATAATCAGTTACCGAAGAATAAATCGGGGCAACGTAATCCGGTCGTCCGACGCGCCAGGTCGGTCGAGAAAGCCCGGTTTGTCAAGTGCATCCGGGAGATCGAGCCGTGATCGAGGCACGTCTACCGCTTCGAAGGCTTCGGTGTCAGATTCCGTCTCGACGATGAGGTCCTCCCAGACGTCCCACTCTGGGTCCCCTGGTTCAAAGCCCGATCCGTTAGGAGAGCCAGTGGAGCCCCCACGCTCTCGAAGCGTCTCCCTCGCTCGGGTTTGCCCCTCGTCGAAAGCGATCTGGACGAGTCCCCGATGGTGTTCGCGCTGAAGCGCCTCGAGTTCCCCTTCGTGGGTCTGTCCCAGCGCCGCGTCTACTCCAAGCGCGAAGGCCCGAAACATCGCCGCTTCCTGGGTCAGCGAGTCCCACCCCGTCTCGAAATGACGGTCGTACATCTATCCGTAGGTGCTCTCGAGGTCCTGGTCGGGGTAGACCTGGACGCCCCGGTCAGTGAATTCGATCGGTCGCATGTCACTATTGATCGGTGTACCTCGCATTTTGATGGGTTGTACCGCTCGGGTCATCCCGCCACCATCCAGATAGTTGTGGAAGAAGACGACCCCGTGAGCGAGATAATGCTCTTCGGCATACGCGGTCGGATCGGTCATCTCCGAGACGAGAAGGATCGTCGTCTCGGTGCCTTTGAGCCGCGTAATGAAGTCAGTCAGGGCCTCCTCTGGATTGTCGACGAAGTGATCGAGCAACATCGTCGAATCGATGACCGCCCGATCCGCATCGAGTCCAGCAAGCATGGCCGGGAGTCGATTGCGAAGCCCACCTGCTGAGCCGTATTTCGTCAGGGACTGCCGGGCCGATTCCTCGGTGAGGTCGAGAAAGGTGGTATTCGAGGAGCGAATGGCTTTCTCGAACCCGAACTGGAAACCGGACATGTCCTGGACGAGTTCGGCTTTCGTCTCGTGCATCGTCACGTAGACACACTCCTCGCCCCGTCTGGCGCCTTCCGTGATGAACTGGGCGGAAAAGGTCGTCTTGCCACTTCCCGGTGGCCCGCTGACCACGTGCAACCGATCTGCCGGGAGCCCGCCGGAAAGCAGCTCGTCCATCCCCTGACAGCCAGTCGAATCCCTAGAGAGCGTGGACGGCATGGCCCTCTCTTTACGGTCTGGGCTTATGAATTGTGAGGGAATTTACAGGGAGCGACGCCCGACCACAGCAACCCCGATTCCGAGCGCGATTCCGAAGAGTGCAACGAGCGGCCCGAAGCCTGGGATCGGCGCGCCAGTCGTGTCACTCGTGGTTTCCGTTTCACCCGCCTCAGTCTCGGTTTCAGTCGGCGTGGTCGTTTCTGTTGGCGCCGTCGTCTCGGCAGTCACGGCAGTGATCTCGGTCACGTTCGAGGTGACAGTCCCGTCGTCGACCTGAATCTCATGGGTGCCAGCGGTTTCGATGGGGAGCCGGGCCCACCCGTCCCCATCCGTTTCAGTGACCGCGTCGCCGTTGTGGAGAACTGTCGCGTTGACGACGGGGTCATCGTATTCGTCGGTGACAGCGATAAACGCCGGTTGGCCGACGACCACCTGGGTCGTGTGGACTGTCACGTTCAGATCATTGGCGCGGTCGAGTTCGACTGCGAGTGAGATGGATTCTTCGCCCGTTTCGATCGACTGCTCGACGGTTTCGTATGCAGGGGCCTCGAATCGGACGGTCAGATCCGTGTTCACCGGGACGGAGAGTTGCTGCTGGCCGTTGGATTGGGTGTTGACCGAGCCCTCCCCGTCGACGGTTACGGTAATCCCCTCCAGTGCTCGTGGTGGATCGAAGTACGGGTCGGTGACGTTGACCTGCAGGGTCACGGAGCCGCGGTCGAGTTCGACCGCTCGGTCGACTGACTCGTCTCCTGGGACCTCGAAGGACGTTTCGACGCTGTAATAGCCGGCTTTTTCGACGGCAAGCGTGTACGTTCCGGCTTCGATTTCACCAGTGGCGATCGTTCCATCTGTCGTCCGCTCGGAGACGACCGACGTGCCGTCCTGAGAAAGAGTTACCAGGGCATCATCGACTGTCTCACCATCGTCCTGGACCGAGATAGTTGCGTCACTGATAGGGTGGACTGTCATCGTCACGTCCATCCCGCTTGCCTCTTCGATGACGAGCGGACTGTTCCGCATGTACTCATCGTGTTCGACGGTGAGTTCGACGGTTTCACCGTCGGGAACGTCGATGAACGCTTTCCCGTTCGAAAAAGTCGTGGCTGTTGTCGAGTTGTCGTCCCAGGTCGCGGTCAGTTCCGCGCCGGCTACCGAATCGCCCGCCTCAGTCTCGACCGTGACGGTGAGCGTGACGTCTGCGGCCGCAGCGGGGGCCGGCACCACGGCGAGGAGAAGCACGAGGACGAAACCAATCGCAAAGAGGCGTCGAGGGCGTTCCATATCGCATCTAAGGGTCCTCGGGGTTAATAAGACCCACTACGAGTGCCCGGGACGGGGCTTCGAAGGCCTTATACACGTTCTCTGTCTGTTTTTCAGTAGTAACCATGACCGACAAGCCGGCCTCCATGTACCGGGAGATCGACAAGCCGGCGTATACACGCCGCGACTACATCACCGGGATCCCGGGCTCGAAGATCGCACAGCACAATATGGGCGACCTGGACACCGAACAGGACGATTACACCGTCCAGCTCTCACTCATCCCCCAAGAAACATCCCAGATCCGCCACGGATCACTGGAATCGGCCCGCCTTTCGGCCAACCGTCATCTCATCAAGGAACTCGGGGAAAAGAACTACAAAATGGTCCTTCGGAAATTCCCCCACCAGGTTCTCCGCGAGAACAAACAGGCGACGGGGGCAGGTGCGGACCGTGTCTCCGACGGCATGCGCCAATCCTTCGGCGTCCCAGTGGGCACGGCCGCACGGGTCCACCATGGTGAGCAGTTATTGACCGCCTGGTGTACCGTCGAACAGGCTTCGGTCGTCAAAGAGGCCTTCCGCCGGGCGTACAACAAGATTACCCCGCCGTGCAAGATCGAGGTCGAGCGCGGCGAGGAACTGCTCGTTTCCTGATCCAGCCGACGGTTGCGGTTTCCGAGTGATATCGGCCCGGCCCGTTTTTTCGGTGCGGTTTTGCCAACCCCAGCAAAAGGTCCGGTATACCCCCACCAGGACTGGTATAGGGCCAAGACTGCCGCGCAAATTGGGGGCTCACTGGCCGCGCAAGCGACACCCGTCCTCGACATCCCCGTTCTGGGTGTCGCCGTTCTCGAGACCGAGTCTTGAACAATCATCCTTGAAACCTACGAGCTCCCCACAATCGACGCGAAAACGAAGTCCGGCGACGATGTCCACGACGTGTTTGCGACCACAATCCGGGAGACCGCCGACCGCTGGGTTACTCGATATCGATATCCGTCGTCGACTGGGACCGATCGAAGGTGATCTCCAGAACGCCGTTGTTGTACGTGCCACTGCCTGTTTCCGGGTCGACCGGTGCGGGGAGGGCCACCCGTTCGTCGTAGGTTCGCGAGTCGTTTCTCGCGGAGACGGTGACGTACTCGCCGTCACATTGGACGGAGATGTCATCACGTGACACGCCGGGCAGGTCGGCGATGACTCGAACGAGGTCGTCGTCCTCGTAGACGTCGACGTGAGTCGGACTGGTGGCTTGAACACCGGGTGCCTCACCTTCCTGCGGACCGGCCGTGCCAACCATATCATTCATCATCCGCTCTATCTCCCGAAAGATGTCGTCAAAGGGGTCATCACGGTCGTCTGGGGTCATACCAAAAAGTTGGCCACGACCGCGCAAAAGGCTTCGGACTGGGGATACCGGCGTTATTCGAGCCCGAGAGCCGAGTTCGTCCGGGCCATGCTCGTTTCGGCATCCTCGGTTTCGAGCACCGCGCGGATCGCATCGACGTTCTCGGGAACAACGTCAGATTCCTGGTGGATGGCCTGGAAGAGATATAGCTCCCGTCCCTCGACGGAGATCGACTCCGCCCAAATGGCGTTTTCCCACACGTCGCCCCTCGGTCGGCCCATGTCGAGTGCGAACTCCTTGATGTCACCAGCCCCGTCGACGTCGAGATCCGCAGCAATAAGCCAGAGCCGGGATTCGTCTGCGAGCAACTCTCGAACGGCTCCAGCGTCGGTTTCGTGTTCCAGCGTAACGTTGATCGAATGCATGTGCATCAACGTTGCTGGGACCTTGAGCGCCAGCGTGTCGATCGCGAGGTCGGGAAAGATCGTGTTGACGTCCGGGCCGTGATGGGACGGCAGCGTCTTCGGTTCTGGGAGGATATCGTTGATCGGCCCCCGACCGCTCTGTGCTGGGTCACCCCCGCGACGGACGAGGGTAGTCCGAACGCGGTCGATCCCGTATTCGTCTCGGAGCGGCGCGATGAGCCGGGAAAGGCCGGTGGTATTACACGAAACGACCCGGACGAAATCGGCATCGGCGGCCGCTTCGAAATTCGATCGGGCGTTGAAGCTCACGTCAACGAGGTCGTCCGATTCCCCACCCTGAAAGAGCGCTGGCGTATCGTGCTCGGCATACAGCGATTTGTTCTGCGCACCAATTCCCGACGGTGTCGCGTCGACCACGATGTCGCTTTCGGCGACAAGCTCCTCGACCATCCCAGCGGTCTCGATACCGGCCGCAGTAAATTGGTCCGCCCGCTCTTCGAGAGCCGCGTATAGGTCATACCCAGCCGTGACCGCAGCTTCCGCCTCGAAGTTCGGCCTGGTTTTTGCCACACCTTCGACGACCATATCGGGTTGTCGAGCCACGGCATCGGCGACCCGCTTGCCGATGGTCCCGTACCCGTTGATTCCCACCTGTAGCATGTCCCTGAGTCCCCTCGCAATCGGGAAAACCGTTTCGAGAGCCGAGAGAAACGGAGGTTTTTACTCTATCTGGAAGTATCTGCCAATACGATACACGTATGACAGAGAGCGGACACCGACCGGTCACCGACCAACTCGAAGAGGCACTGGAAGAAATTCACCATCCAGAAGCCCAGTATCATCTCCGACAGTGTCTGCAATTGCTCGAAGACGAGCGGGCCCTCGACGAGCAAAAAGGCTAACCGGCGAGTCGACGACGGTCGGGTATGGGGTTCCAACCAGGCGCCGAAACGGCGATCCACCAGTGTCTCGACGTGCAATCCGACGACCGGTGTCTGATCATCACCGATGAGGATCGGCTCCCGATCGGGGAGGCGCTGTATGACGTGGCTCGGTCTGTAACCGACGATGCGGTATTGCTGACCTATCCACCGGGCGACCAGCACGGCGAGGAGCCACCGGATCCAGTCGCAGGGGCATTGGCCGAGGCCGACGCGTTTCTCGCACCCACCTCGAAAAGTATTAGTCACACCAGGGCACGGAGCGAAGCCACCGATGCGGGCGTTCGAGGGGCGACACTCCCCGGGATCACCGAACGCGTCTTCGAGGAAGGTCTCGATGCGGATTACGAGTTGATCGAGGAAACTTCCGAAACGTTGCACGAGGCCGTCTTTGGGGCCGACGAAATCCGGGTCACGGCTCCCACAGGCACCGACATCACTATCGAACCCGGCGATCGTGACTGGCGACTCGACACCGGTTCGGTGCAGGACCCGGGGACCTTCTCGAATCTGCCTGCCGGTGAAGTGTTCATCAGCCCCCGCTCCGCAACCGGTCGGTTCATCGTCGATGGAACCATGCGGCCCTATGGTCGACTCGACGAAGGCCATACGCTGGCCTTCGAGGTCGAGGACGGGGTCGTGACGGACATCGAAGACGACGAGATTCGAGGGACGGTCGAGGGCGCGGCCGAAGCAGTCGGCGACGATGCGTACAACCTCGCCGAACTCGGCATCGGGACGAACGTCGCAGTGACCGAGTTGGTCGGATCAGTCCTCCTCGACGAGAAGGCGGCCGGGACCGTTCACCTGGCCATCGGCGACGATGCAGGGATCGGCGGTGACACGGATGCGCCGATCCATCTCGACGGCGTGATTCGAGATCCGACAGTAGTTGTCGACGGGACTGAGATCGAACTGCCCGCCCCCAACGCGGCGAATACTTAGGCCCAGCCCCGCTACGATTGGTATGAGCGAACATCCGGACCGGATCGCAGTCCACTGCCCCTCGTGTACGCCGGCGGAGGAAACGGTCCACGAGGTCCTGTCTGCGGGCGGCGGTCAGCTGACGGTCCGCTGTACCGAGTGCGATCACGTCCACAAAGCCCAACCCGACGAAGAGAGCGACGTGGAACGACCGGTCATCGTCTCCCAGGACGGGGACTCCTTTTCCACGACTGTCTCGGTCCCTCCGTCGGAACGAGTCCGTGTCGGGGAGGAGTTCATCGTCGAAACCGAAGAAGCGATCATGCAGGTCCGAATTACGGACCTGGAAACCGACACGGAAACTCGTGCCGCAACGGCCGACGCAGAGGAGGTCGAGACCTTCTGGACCCGTGCCGTCGACAACGTGAGCGTAGACGTCACGTTGCATCCCCGCCAAGGCGACCCGGACGATACCCGAAGTCTCACCGCCCACCTGCCCGGTGACTACAAGTTCACCATCGGCGAAACTGTGTCATTGGGTGAGGATGAGTTCGAAGTCACGAACATCCACGTCCGCGAGACGGCTATCAGCCGCTATCCGTTCGAAAAGCTCGGTGACGACGGGGATACCGTGGTCGCCAAAGACGTCAAGCGAGTCTACGGATACGAGGAAGGAACGTCCCGCGCCTGGTCCGCCTGGTAAGCATGACAGCACCGGAGTTCGAATCGAAGCGGCGAAAACTGGCCGATAAGCTTCAGCGCCGGTACGATCTTGCAGCCGACGTTACCCAGGCCATGGCGACCGTCCCCCGAGAGGCCTTCCTCCCTGAGAACCAACGGTCCTCGGCGTATGTCGACCGCCCACTGCCGATCGACGATGGCCAGACTATCAGCGCCCCGCACATGGTTGCGATGATGGCCGATGCGATGGATCTCGGACCTGATGAGAGAGTTCTGGAAATCGGCACCGGATGTGGCTATCACGCGGCCGTCACCGCTGAACTCGTCGGCCAAAACAACGTCTACACCGTCGAGTATTCGGATGCTCTTGCTACAGCCGCACGGGAGCGACTCGCTACCCTGGGATACGACGACATCTCGGTCCGGCACGGAAACGGCTATCACGGCTGGCCGGCCCACGCACCGTACGACACGGCCTACCTGACCTGTGGAGCGAATGCCTTCCCGGACGCCGTCATCGAGCAGGTCAGAGTCGGCGGCCTGTTGCTCGGTCCGATCGGGCGAGGTGCCCAACGGCTTATCAGAGCCACAAAGCGCGAGGATGGGGGCCTCGAGGAAAGAGATCTCGGCGGCGTTCGGTTCGTCAGGATGCGCGGCGCCCCCTGAACCCCCTCGGCTTTTCTTGCTCCACCCGTAGAGCAGAGTATGGAGTTCGCGGCGGTGCGAGCGGACATGGTCGACAGCCTCGAACACGACACCAAAAGTGTCATCTCGGCAGCACCGGTCGGGGACGCGATGCGACAGGTGCCCAGGCACGATTTCGTCGATGCCGATCACCGCGCGTACATGGACCAGTCGTTCACCCACCGGGGCTCGACCGTCTTGGCCCCAAGCATCGCTGGCCGACTTGTCCAAGCCCTCGCCCCCGAGCCTGGCGATTCGGTGCTCATCGTCGGTTCGGGGGTTGGTTACACGGTCGCCGTGCTCGCCGAAATTGTCGGAGCGAAGCACGTCCAGGCCGTCGACATCAGTCGGGACCTGGTGCTGGATGCGCGGCGCAACCTCCGCACCGCCGGCTACGAGGCAGTGCTGGTGGACTGCCGGGACGGCGCCGAGGGGTTCCCGGAATATGCCCCGTTCGATCGCATCCTTCTCGAGGCCGCGGTCAGTGAAATCCCACGCGCCCTGCGCGATCAGCTGGCTGAGGGCGGGCGACTCGTTGCCCCGCGGGGCCAGGCAGACCAGCGGCTCGTCGCTTTCGAGAAAGGCAGCGAGGTTGCCGATTTCGGGCCAGTCGGGTTCAAGCCGCTCCTCGTCGACGGCGAGCAGCCCGGCTCGATCACCCGGAACCGCACGGATCGCGAGGACCGCACGCACGCCGCCCGAGCGGCCGAGCGGGGACGCGGGTGGGAGCACGATTGGATCGAGTGGGACGGACCCTGATCAAGCCCCTGAGGCGACGACGGTAATGTGACTGTTCTCCCGGCGATCCATGTAGTTCGACCCAGATGGAGGTTCAATATCGATTGTCACCGTCCCTTTCGCTTGATTCGGGCCGAGGGACGGGTCGATCGTGACACTAGCAGTCCCGTCCGTATCGGTCGTCGCAACCGCCATCGAGTCGAGGGTTGCGGTCCCGCTCTCGACGACGATCGTCGCGTCGGCGACTGGACCATCGTCGCTTCCGATCGCAGTGAGCTCGATCGTCTGCTCCTCGGGGCCGACCACGTGTGGCTCCGGTTTCACGTCCAGTTCGGCTACGGCAAAAGACTCGACGCCGGAGATCATGTTCAACATCACCGAGAGAGCCGCTACGCCGACGACGAACGCGATGATCAGTCGCACTGGTAATCCTTCGATGCCCCGTTCGTCCGCCGCAAGTCGTTCGAGCCATGACATGGGCAGGGCTGGCCCGACGATTCGCCTTAAACCTCGGGGCGGAGGTTTATGAGCGAACGCAGACTGAATGCGGGGCATGTCTCACGTCCTCGGTCGCCAGGCGACACCTGGCCCGACGGCTGCGCTCGGTTCGTTTCTCGCTCGGGACGGGAGCGCGGGTGCAGCTGTCGCCCTCGATCTCGACCGACCCCACGTCTCGCTTTTGGCCGGCAAACGAGGCTCGGGGAAATCCTACACACTCGGTGTAATCGCCGAAGGCATCTCGGCTGCGACGGGGGTAACAGGCATCGTCATCGATCCAATGGGCGTTTTCAACGGCCTCGCGGATGGAGCGGCAGCCACAGTCGTGGATCACCCAACCGTCGCCGCAGACACACTCGAACCCCGGGACTGGTGTGCCCTCCTGGATCTCGAGCCGACGAGTGCGGTCGGCGGGTTGCTCTGGCGGATCGCCGAGCAAGCCAGCACCCTCGACGAAATGACCGAGTTGGCCGTCGACGCGGACGCGCCCGCGGGTGTCGTCCGAGCGGTCAAAAATCATCTGCGCTTGGCCGAGCAGTGGGACGTCTTCGATCCGGCGGGCGTGGACGCAACGCGGCTGCTCGACCCCGCAGTAACGGTCCTCGATGCCACCCAACTCAACGATAAAGCATTGGGAGTCGTGACGGCAGCGGTCGCCCGGACGCTCTATGAGACGGCTGTCGCGGACTCGATTCCCCGCTTCCCGTGGCTCATGATCGACGAGGCCCAGGCCGTCATCGACGGCATCGCTGGCCGGCCGTTGCGAACGATCCTGACTCGAGGGCGCCACCCAGGTGTAAGCCTCGTGCTGGCCACCCAACGACCAGCGGCACTTCCGCCCGTCGCTATCTCCCAGTCGGATCTGTTACTTTCCCATCGGCTCACGGCGACGAGTGACATCGAGGCCCTGTCGGCGGCGCGGCCCACGTATATCGACGCGTCGATTCGGGACCGGCTTCCCGATGGAGTCGGAGAGGCAGTGGTTATCGATGATACGACCGAATCGGCCGTGACAGTGCAGGTTCGTGAGCGCCGAACGCCGCATGGTGGGGATTCGCCGCGGGTTAGTGAAAATAATTAAGTCGGAGAATTCAGGATGTCATAGAGTAGTTAAATAATTAATTTTATGTTTAATTGCTTCATAGAGAAATTCTAAACTCATAAGCGCACTAAGTAACCATATTGTTAGTCAAATAGATGGGAGCCACATATAATTAGATAGTTTATACTATTTCAGCGCTTTCCGAAAGGTTTTGTCTGGGGAATTTTTCTCGTGAATTGGAAGTATAAATGAACATGATAACTACTAACAAAATTCAGGTTTCTGAAAAACGTTTTTCTAAATCATGAATTACAATAAGAGCGGTATCGCCAGAAAAGTATTTATTTTAATGGTGGTGGTTATGTTGGTCTTCCCAGGCCAAGTAATTGCTGCGGAAAGTTCCGGAGACCTAAGAGAGGCTGCCTCCATATCGGATAGTTTATCCACAGAAAGCGAAGGCCATCTTAATATTTCTTTGCGAAGTGATGATTCACTGATCGAGAGTCCCAAACATGATGAAAAATCCTTCCAATTGGCACATTCAAATTACCGATACATCAATCATACGGACGGCATTGATAAACAAGAAAATGGCTATCAATCCGGAGATGTAATAGTGAAGCTTGTTGAAATAATAGAGCCATCCGATTCGTTTAACGACTCGAATCATTACACATTCCAACAAAATCATGTCTTCGTGAAGGATTTGTCCGAAAACAATCAATTAAGTAATTACGAATATGGAGATGATATTTATGATGTAGGTTTAGTCAATGAATCTGCCTCTATTGAAAGAACGAGTGGTAATTATAGAACTGTCAAGGAGAGTCTCAGGTATATCAACAGTACTGATTCAGAGGTGTACTCTGGAAAGTTGCCTATTATCCAAAGCTCAGATTCAATCTTGGATGGGGATGACCAAATAAAGAAAGAAGGGAGCGGAGATGTCACAGTCAATCTCAGTACCAGTGACTACCAAATTTGGGAAGATCCAGATTATGGGACAGATTATACAAAAAACGAGGAGGGGGGTTATGGAGAACCGATTTACAACAGCGGTGGAGATGGAAATGTCAATGCTGGGGTTGATAAAAGAATAACAAAAGCCCAGGTATTCACTGGCGATGATCAAAATCAATCGACTATAGATTTTGACCTGAATGAGAATACATTAGTGAGTGTAGGGGACCCTGATCTTGGTTCAAACTTGAATGACCTGCCCACCAACACGACAATGAATATGATTGATCCTGACGGCGATGAAAACTCAGCTGTCGACGCTTTTGGAGAAGAGGACATCTTTTTTATAGATGTCCAAGGGGACTCCACATTTGATTCGAATCGCGATATCGCGTTAAATAAAGATGTCGAAAATGGTAGAATATATGATAAAACAGGGATTAATGGAACCTGGAAAAACGGGCGCACTAAATTCATGAATGGTTTGGTTATCTTCGATAAAAATAACAATAATGAAGGTGATGACTTGCTAATAAGGGATGGGAAGATTTCAGTCGGAGAGGCTGATATGTATAGTGACAATAAGGGGAAGATTCGTTTTTTCAATACCAACTCTGAAACCACAGAGTACAGGAAAGCTGAAGATGGATTATTTGTGGACATAAAAAAGAATGGAGTCAGTGGTAACCCGTCTTTTGATCTCCGTATTTCAAATTATAACATTACATATCCAGAAAACACTACGGTCAAAGACCAAGATTTAGATGCAGAATTGGATGTTCGTGATTTCGAGAGTAACGAGTTTTTTGTTGATATGAATATGAATGACGAACTGGAAGGTGGAGAATCCCTTTTGAAATCTAAGGATGAAAGTCTGGGGCCGGAGGATGACGTAATTGTAGACGGCGGTGCAAATTCTCTGTCCTCTATGTCTATGGAGTCAGACAGTTTTATTTTGTTAAAGACTGCAGGAAACTTTCAAAAAGATGTACCCATTGTTAGGGTGGAATCAAATTATCCAGGAGTTAGTAAGCAGTATACTACCAATAATCTATCATACGCAGAAGACATGTTCTTGCATGGCTTTTCAAATGGTACAGAATACATAACGGTTTACAACTCAAATTCATCAACGTTCACAGATAATTCAGGTATTTCTATTATTGAAAAAGTGAATTTGTCTGAACCCTCAAATATTGCTAAGGATACAAAAGTGCCAATTGAGTTGTTTTCGAAAGCACTAGGCCATATTTCACAAAACTCAACCATCCAATCAACCTCCGGAATTTACCGCGAAAAAGACACCCAATCAGTCGGCTCGGATACCTTCGGAGATCGGCT